>DASWOO010001194.1:0-3758 GCA_036404335.1 Kofleriaceae bacterium | reverse complement strand
TGGCGTCGGCGTCGAACGTCCGGGTGTGGCCGTCGAGCGAGGCCATCGAGCCCTCTTGATAGAGGTGGCCGCTGGCGGGCGGGCAGGTGATCGCCACGCCGCCGGCGAGCGCGAGGTCGCAGGTGCCGCTGCGCAGCGCGTCCATCGCCATCGAGGTCGCGACCAGCGAGGTCGAGCACGCGGTGTGGACGCTGATCGCCGGGCCGGTCAGCCCGAGGCGGTGGGCGACCCGGGTCGTGATGTAGTCCTTCTCGTTGCCGAGCATGACGTTCATCTCGCCGAGGCGGTTGGCGATGTCGGGGCGCGGCCACAGGTGGCGCTGGTAGTACGTCGCGTTGTACATGCCGCCCCAGATCCCGATCGGGCCGGGGGCGGTCTCGGGGACGTAGCCGGCGTGCTCGAGGGCGTGCCACGAGATCTCGAGGAAGTGGCGGTGCTGCGGGTCGAGCAGCTGGGCCTCGAGCGGGGTGATGCCGAAGAACCCGGCGTCGAACAGCTCGACGCCGTCGAGCACGCCGCGCGCGGCGACGTAGGCCGGGTCCTGGCGCACCGCGGCCGGGATCGACGGATCGAGCTCGTCGGGCCGGAACATCCGGATCGACTCGACGCCGGCGCACAGGTTGGCCCAGAGCTGCTCGATGTTGGCCGCGCCGGGGAACCGGCCGGCCATGCCGATGATGGCGACCGGCTCGCGGTCCTGCGCGGCCCGGCTCGCGGCCGTCGGGCGCTGCGTCCGGATCTCGGACACCGCGGGCGCGTCGATCGCCTTGGCGAGCGCCTGCGGATACGGCGCGGCGAAGAACGTCGCCGTCGACAGCTCGGGGAACCCGGCCTCGCGCAGCCGCGTGATCAGCCGGAGCGCGAGCAGCGAGTTGCCGCCGAGGTCGAAGAACCCGTCGAGCACGCCGACCTGATCGACGCCGAGCAGCTCGCCGAACACCTGGCACACGCCGCGCTCGCGCTCGGTCGACGGCGCGCGGTACGGCTGGGCCAGCTCGGGCCGCGACGAGCTCGGCGCGGGCAGCGCCTTGCGATCGGTCTTGCCGTTGGCGGTGACCGGCAGCGCGGCGAGCGTGACCCACGCCGACGGCACCATGAACTCCGGCACGCCGCGCGCGAGCTGGGCGCGCAGGCTCGGCGGGGCCGAGGCCTCGCCTACGTCCGGCACCGGCACGATGTACGCGACCAGCCGCGGGCCGGTCGGGCCGTCGCCGCGGACCGTCACGGCGCACGCGGCGACGCCGGGCAGCGCGCCGAGCCGCGCCTCGATCTCGCCCAGCTCGATCCGGAAGCCGCGCAGCTTGACCTGACCATCGGCGCGGCCGAGGAAGTCGAGCGTGCCATCGGGCCGCCACCGCACGCGATCGCCGGTCCGGTACAGCCGGGTGTCGCCGCCGAACGGATCGGCCACGAACTTCTCGGCGTCGAGCTCGGGGCGCGCGAGGTAGCCGCGGGCGACGCCGAGCCCGCCGACGTACAGCTCGCCGACCAGGCCGACCGGCACCGGCTGGCCGGCGCGGTTGAGCACGTAGAGCCGGGTGTCGGCGATCGGCCGACCGATCGGGATCGGCTGATCCGCGGGGAGGTCGCGCGGGATCGCGTGGGTCGTCGTGAACGTCGTGCACTCGGTCGGGCCGTAGCCGTTGACGAGCTCGGTGTCGGGCAGGGCGGCGAGCGCGCGGCGGATGTGGCTGACCGACAGCACCTCGCCGCCGGTGAACAGCTGGCGCACGCCGGCGAGCAGCCGCGGATCCTCGTCGACCACCGAGTTGAACAGCGCGGCGGTCAGCCACATCGACGTCACGCCGTGCGCCCGGATCGTGCGGGCCAGGCCGCGGCCGGTCGGCACCGGCTCGGTGTAGATGACGCACGCGCCGCCGTGCAGCAGCGGGCCCCACAGCTCGAGGGTCGACGCGTCGAAGCCGAGCGGCGCGGCGTGGAGGAACCGGGTGTCGGGGCCGAGCTGGACGTAGTCGACCCGGCCGACCAAGCGGATGATCGACCGGTGCTCGATCTGCACGCCCTTGGGCAGGCCGGTCGAGCCCGACGTGTACATGACGTAGGCGCGGGTCCGCGGCGTCGCGCGCTCGGGCCTGGGCAGCGAGTCGCCGGCGGAGGTGATCGGCGTGTCGTCGACGAACACCGTGCGCGAGGTCAGGCTCGCCAGCGCGGCGGCGCGCGACCGGCGGGTCAGCAGCACGCGCGCGCCCGCGTCGTCGATCGCGAACGCCAGGCGCTCGGCCGGGTGCTCGGGATCGAGCGGCAGGTAGCAGCCGCCGGCCTTGAGGATCGCGAGCGCGGCGACCACGGCCTCGGGCGAGCGCTCGAGCACGAGCGCGACGGGCTGGTCCTCGCCGACGCCCGCGGCGATCAGCTGCTCGGCCAGCGCGTCGGACCAGCGATCGAGCTCGCCGTAGCTGATCGAGCCGGCGCCGCGCGCGTCGTCCCAGATCAGCGCGACGCGATCGGGCGCGGCCAGGGCCTGCTCGCGGACCAGGCCGTGGACGGTGGCGTCGGGCCGGCACTCCCGGCGGGTCTGGTTCCAGCCGGTGATCACCTGGTCGCGCTCGGCGGCGGACAGCACCTCGATCGCCTCGAGCCGCGCGCCCGGCCGGGCCAGCTGCTCCATCACCCGGCCGAGCGCCTCGGCCAGCCGCTCGACCTGCGCGCGCTCGAGCCGCGCCCCGCCGAACCGCGCGATCGCCTGGCCCGCCGAGCCCGCGCGCCAGACCAGCGCCGGCCCATCGTCGTCGGCCGGCGCGCGGTCGCGCTCGCTCAACGCCGACTGCGCGTCGCCGGCATCGGCCGCGCCCTCCGCGATCCAGCTCGCCGCGTCGCCGCTCGCCGGCACCTCGATCGCGCGCGTCGACCACGCCTCGCCCGCGTCGACCGCGATCCGGACCCGGCCCGCGCCGACCAGCTTGCTCAGGGTCAGCGCCCAGCCGGCGCGCCAGATCGCGCTCGCTGCCACGCCGCGCCGGTCGGCCACCGCCTGCACCGCCGCCGCGTCGCTCGCCGCCAGCGTGACCGTCACCGTCGCCTCCCGCGCGCCGATCGCGCTCGGAGCCGTCAGGACATCGAACAGGTCGGCGAACAGCTCGGCGTCGGTCATGTGGGTGAGATCTCCTCGATGCGCGCGATCAACGCCTGGACGATATCCATCGGCACGGTCATCGCGTTGAGCGCCGCGTCGGTGTTCCACGCCGGGCTCTCCTTCATCTCGATCCAGCGCGCCTGGCCGGGCAGCCGCGGCCGGAGCCGCTCGACGTCGGGCGTGGTGCGCGTGGAGATCACGGTGACGTGCTCGGCGGGGAAGCTCGCGCCCGCGGCGAGATCGATCGCCGCGAGCTGCGCCCCGAGCGCATCGCTGATCGGCGCGCCCAGCGCCTCCACCGGCGCGCCATCCCGCCCCCGCCGCAGCCGGTCCTGCCACGCGTCGCCGAGCTCGGTCTGCATGTAGCTCCGGTGCTGGGCGGCGAGCTCGGTCAGGTAGCCCGCGCCGTCGACCACCGGATCCCACAGCAGCAGGTGGCGCGTGGCCAGCCCGCGCTGGTTGGCGAGCGCGGCGAGGGTCGCGCCGAACCGCAGCCCGACGATCGCGATCCGGGTCGCGCCGCTCGCCGCGCGCAGGCGTTCGGCCGCGACCTCGACGTCTCGGATCCAGCCTTCGACGCTGACCGCCGCGCCGTCACCCAGCGAGTCGCCCGTGCCCGAGTAATCGAAGCGCAGCGCGGCGAGCCCGGCGCGCTCGAGCTGGG
>DASWOO010001193.1:0-2655 GCA_036404335.1 Kofleriaceae bacterium | reverse complement strand
CATCGCCAGGGTCAGGTACAGCGGGCGCGCGCCGCTGACCGCGAGATCGTTGACCGTGCCGGCGACCGCGAGCTTGCCGATGTCGGCGTTGCCCAGGAAGATCGGACCGACGACGAACGAGTCGGTCGTGATCGCGAGCTTGCCCGGCGGCACGTCGACGATCGCGCTGTCCTCCATCTCGCCGGTGTAGACGTCACCCAGGATCCGCGCGATCGCGCCGACGAGCTCTTCGCTCATGCGCCCGCCAGCCCCGTGGTCGAGCACGATTGAATTCATTCCGCCCACGTGAAGCCCTTGCCTTTGAGCGTCGCAGCGCGACACACGGCCGTCGTAACTACGCTACTCGAGATCTTTCTGCCAGCGCATTCTTTGGCTCTCTTCGTTCTTCAAGATCTCTGTAGTCTTTGCCTCACTCATCGTGAGAGCTGCCTACGGAAACGCCGCTTGCAAACCTGCTGGGGGTCCTGATCATCGGCCGGGCATGACAGACCTCCCGGCGACGCTGGTGGACCTGCTGACGGCTCGCGCGGCGGCGCACGACGGGGAGCGGCTGTACACCTTCCTCGACGAGCGGCCCGAGGTCGAGCGCGCGTTCAGCTACACCGAGCTCGACCGCGAGGCGCGGCGGATCGCCACCGCGCTGCGCGAGACGGCGCCGGCCGGCGCGCGGATCGTGCTGCTGTATCCGCCGGGCCTCGAGTACATCGCGGCGTTCTTCGGCTGTCTGTACGCGGGTATGGTCGCGGTCCCGGCCTATCCGCCCGAGCCCGGCCGGCTCGAGCGCAGCGTGCCGCGGCTGCGCGCGATGGCGCAGGACGCGCGCGCGCAGGTCGTGCTGACCAGCGGGATGATCGCGGCGATCCGCGAGATGCTGTTCGTGCACGCGCCCGAGCTGCGCGAGCTGCGCTGGATCGCGAGCGACGCGCCGGGGCAGGGCGACGCCGCGGCGTGGACCCGGCCGGCGATCACCGCCGGTGATCTGGCGTTCCTGCAGTACACCTCCGGCTCGACCGGCACGCCCAAGGGCGTGATGCTGTCGCACGCCAACCTGATCCACAACCTCGGGATGAGCGCGCACGGCTTCCAGCTCGGCCGCGATAGCACCGGCGTGTTCTGGCTGCCGCCGTATCACGACATGGGGCTGATCGGCGGGATCCTCGGGCCGCTGTACTCGGGGTTCCACGCCGCGCTGATGTCGCCGCTGACGTTCCTGCGCCGGCCGCTGCGCTGGCTCGAGGCGATCAGCCGGTTTCGCGCGACGGTCAGCGGCGGGCCCAACTTCGCGTACGACCTGTGCGTCCGCAAGGTCAGCGCGGCCGAGGCCGGCGCGCTCGAGCTCGCGAGCTGGACCCTGGCGTTCACCGGCGCCGACACGGTGCGGCCCGAGACGCTCGATCGGTTCACCCGCGCGTTCGCCGGCGCGGGCTTCCGCCGCGACCGGTTCTACCCGTGCTACGGCCTGGCCGAGGGCACGCTGATCGTGTCCGGCGGCGAGCCGGCCGCGCCGCCGATCGTCCAGGTCGTCGATGGCCGCGCGCTCGAGCGCCACCGCGTGGTGGCCGCCGCCGCCGATCATCCGAACGCGCGCGGCGTGGTCGGCTGCGGGCGGTCGCTGCTCGATCAGACGGTGGTGATCGCCCAGCCCGAGACCGGCGCGCGGCTCGCCGACGGCGAGGTCGGCGAGATCTGGGTGTCCGGACCGAGCGTCGCGCTCGGCTACTGGCAGCGCGCCGACGACAGCGCGCGGGTGTTTCACGCCAGGCTCGCGGACGGTGCGGGGCCGTTTCTTCGCACCGGCGACCTCGGCTTTCTGATCGACGGCGAGCTGTTCATCGCCGGCCGGCTCAAGGACGTCGTCATCATCCGCGGCCGGAACCACTATCCGCAGGATCTCGAGCTGTCGGTCGAGCGCTGCCATCCCGCGCTGCGGCCGGGCAACGTCGCGGCGTTCTCGGTCGAGGTCGCGAGCGAGGAGCGGCTCGTCGTGGTCCAGGAGGCCGACCCGCAGCGGCTCGGCGATCCGGGCGAGGTCGTCGCCGCCGTGCGCGAGGCGCTGTCGGCGGGCCACGAGCTGCCGCTCTACGCGCTGGTCCTGACGGCGCCCGGCAGCATGTTCAAGACCTCGAGCGGCAAGATCCAGCGCGGCGCGTGCCGGGCGGCGTACCTCGCCGGCCAGCTGCCCGTGCTCGCGGCGTGGACCGACGGCAGCGTGGCGACCCGGCAGGACGAGCCGGCGGCGCCTCGCGCGGAACCGCCGGCATCGCCGGGCGCGCTGGAGCGCTGGCTCGCCGAGCAGATCGCCGCCCAGCTCGGCGTGCGGGTCGGCGAGCTCGACGTGTCCGCGCCGATCACCCGCTACGGCCTCGACTCGCTCGGCGCCGTCGAGCTCGGCCACGCGCTCGAGCGCGCGACCGGCGCGGTGTTCGCGATGGAACGCTTGCTCGCCGGCCCGAGCATCGCCGCGCTCGCGGCGCAGATCGCCGCCGCGCGCGCGTCCGGCACTGCGGGCATCTCGCCGGCGCCCGCCGCCGCGGCGCTGACCGCCGGGCTCGCCCAGCAGCGGCTGTGGTTCCTCGATCGGCTCCACCCGGGCGACGCCTCGTACAACCTCCCGGCGGCGCTGCGGCTGCGCGGTCCGCTCGACGCGGCGCGGCT
>DASWOO010001192.1:0-2762 GCA_036404335.1 Kofleriaceae bacterium | reverse complement strand
GATCGAGCGCACGAGCGAGCTGCCCGGCGAGCTCGCGGCGGTCGCCGCGCACTGCGACGGCGAGCACACGGCGCGCGACCTCGCCCGAGCGCTCGCGGACGTGCCGGAGCTGGGCAGCGAGGCCGAGGTGCTAGACGCGCTCGACGCGCTGGCCGAGGCGCAGGTGATCCGGTGGACGCTCGAGATCCCGACCGGCGTCGCCCACCCCGAGCGCCACCTCGCCGCGCTGCTCGCCCGGATCGACGCGCCCGAGGTCCGGCGCCGCGCCGAGGCCGTGCTCGACCAGCTCGAGCGCGGCCGGCAGGCGGTCGCGGCCTGCGAAGATGCCGCGCAGCTCGCGCCCGCGCTCGCGGCGTTCGCCGAGCAATTCACCGAGGCGACCCGCGCCGACAGCCGGCGCGCGCACGGCCAGACCTACGCCGGCCGCACGCCGCTGTACGAGGATTGCCGGCGCGATCTCGAGCTCGAGCTCGGCCGGCCATTCCTCGATCGGCTCGGGCCGCCGCTCGCGCTGCTGCTCGATAGCGCGCGCTGGTTCACCCACGAGATCGCGTCGCGCTACCGCGTCGCCCTGACCGCGGTCTATCGCCGGCTGCGCGGCGACGGCCCCGCGCTCGACTTCGCGCGGTTCTGGCGCGAGCTCCCCGCGCTGTTCCCGGGCGGCGCCGCGCCGGGCTCGATCGTCGGCGAGGTCCGCGCCGAGCTGCACCGCCGGTGGGGCGAGCTCCTGGCCGGCGCGCCCGGCGAGCGCGCGGTGCAGCGCCGCGCCGACGCGCTGCGCGACGAGGTCCATCGCCGGTTCGCCGCGCCCGGGCCGGGCTGGCCGGCGGCGTGTCATCACTCGCCCGACGTCATGATCGCAGCCGCCGGCGCGGACGCCGTGGCGCGCGGCGAGTACCGGATCGTGATCGGCGAGATCCACACCGGGTTCAACACCGTCACCGAGCCGCTGTTCCTCAAGCAGCACCCGCACGGCGACCAGCTCGTCGCCGACCGCGACGTCGATGTCGGCCGGGTGTGCATCGCCCCGGTCTGGTCCAAGGCCGTGACCCGCGGTGATTACTATTCGCTGTCTCCCCACGATCTCGATCTCGAGATCGGTGAGACCCGCTCGGCGCGGCCGCGCGATCACGTGGTGTCGACCGCCGATCTGGTGGTCGACGACCAGGGCGGCCGGGTCGAGGTCCGGACCCGGGATGGCAGCCGGCGCTTCGAGCTCGTCGCGTTCCTCGAGCACCACCTGATCGCCGAGAGCTTCAGCGCGTTCTCGCCGATCGCGCCGGCGCCGTGGACCCCGCGGGTCACGATCGACGACGTCGTGATCGCGCGCGAGACCTGGCGGCTCACCCCGGGCGAGCTCGACTGGCCCCAGCTCGCCGATCCGGCCGCGCGGTTCGTCGCGGCCCGGCGCTGGGCGCGCGCGCTCGGCCTGCCGCGCTGGGTGTTCGCCAAGACCGCCGAGGAGATCAAGCCCGTGTTCGTCGACCTCGAGAGCCCGATCTACGTCGAGACCCTCGCCAAGCAGCTGCGCGGCGCGTCGGCCGCGTCGGTGTCCGAGATGCTGCCGGCCGTCGACGAGACCTGGGTGACCGACCGCGACGGCGCGCGCTACACCGCCGAGCTGCGCCTCGCCGCGGTCGATCCGGTGCGCTGGCGCGAGCCGTGATCAGCGCGGCGGCGTGCCCAGGCTATCGACGGTGATGCCGAAGCCCTCGAGCAAGGTGCCGGTCGCCGCGGCGAGCCGGGTCAGGTTGACGCGGTAGTCCGCGCGCGCGCGCGCCGCCTCGACCCGCGCCCGGGTCAGCTGCTCGGACACCCGCAGCACGTCGAACGTCGTGGCCGCGCCCGCGCGGAACCGCTTGCGCATGCCGTCGAGCAGCTTGGTCGAGGTCTCGACCGTCCGGTCCGCGCCCTCGATCAGCTGCACGGCCACGGCGACGCGCGCGACCGTGGTCCGGACCTCGCTCTCGACCCGGGCCAGCAGCTGGCGCTCGGCGAGCAGCGCGCGCGACACCGTGCGCTGCTGGATCCGGTGGCGGACGTCCGCCTCGTGATCGCCGAGCGGGGTCTCGAACCGCAGGCCGATGTACAGGTTCAGATCGTGGCCGAGCGTGTTCTTGAGCGCCGTGCCCGGGCCGCCGTCGTAGGTGGGATCGCTGCGGTACGGCGGGATCAGGCCCGTGCCGTTGATCCCCGCCGTGGCGTCGCTGGTCGCGAGCGAGCCGGCGAACCCGGAGGTCCCGGCCGCGGCGACCAGATCGAGCGCCGAGCGCCGCGCGTCGCCGGTGACCTCGAGCTCGGCCTGCTCGGCGGTGGTCAGATCGTGGGCGGCGAGCAGGTCGGCCCGCCGCGCGCGGGCCAGCTCGAGCTGGGCGTCGACCTGCGGCACCGCCGGATCGATCTGCGGCGCGTCGGTCGGAGTGATCGCCGCGGCCGCGGCCCAGCCGGGATCGCTGGCGCGGACCCCGAGCGCGCCGAACAGCTGGCCGTCGGCGTCGACCACGTCCTGCTCGGTGACCAGCAGCTCCTGGCGGCGGCGGCTGACGCCGGCCTGGGCCTCGAGGACATCGAGATCGGAGCCGGTGCCGAGCCGGAGCAGCTTGCCGCTCTCGGCGAGCTGATCCTGGGCCACGGCGAGCGCGCCGTTGCGTGCGTCGCGCTCGGACCGCGCGCGCACGAGGTTCCAGTAGGCGGCCTCGACCGCGCCGAGCGTGCCCTCGATCCGGGCGCGCAGCTCGTGCTCGCTGCGGCCGCGGCGCAGC
>DASWOO010001191.1:0-1926 GCA_036404335.1 Kofleriaceae bacterium | reverse complement strand
GACACGCCCACCGGGATTGGCGACGGCGACTTACCTCGTGGGGCAGCCTGGGACTTGCGAGCGTGTCGGAACGACTCGCATCGGTCGCATCGCCCCGGGGCTCTCGAGGCGTTTTGGGCCTCGTGCGTCGCCGTCGAGATGGCCTCACCCGTGCACGTAGCGTCGCCGTGCATCGTTCGTGGCCCGCCGTGGCCGTGCTCGCGTTTGTCGTCGCGCCGGGAGCCGCGCGCGCCGACGAGGCGATCGCCGTCCGTCCGTTGTTTACCGATCCGGCCCAGCTCGCGAGCTGGCTCGCCGTCCACGACCCGAAGATCGCCGCGGCCCAGGCCAAGCGCGAGGCCGCGGTCGCCGCGCGGGCCCAGGCCGGCGTGCTGCCCAACCCGCAGCTGCAATTCGCGGTCGGCGGCCTGCTGCTCGGCCGGTCGAACCCGCCCGGGCTCGGGCTCGACGACACGACCAACTACAACATCGGGCTCAGCGAGCTGGTCGAGCTGGGCAAGCGCGGGCCGCGCCAGCGCGCCGCCAGCCTTCGGGTCGACGCGGCCGGCGAGCAGACCGTCGACGCGCTTGGCGACCGCCTGGGCGACGCGATCACCACGCTCGGCAAGCTGACCTACGTCATCTCGCGGCGCGCGGCGATGGCGGCCAACCTCGAGTCCGCCCGCAAGCTGCAGACGCTCGAGCAGGTCCGCCGCGATCACGCCGATCTGTCCGGCGCCGAGTTCTCGCGCATCGAGCTCGACACCCAGCAGCTCGAGCTCCAGCTCAGCCGCGCCTCCGCCGACGTCGCCACCGCGCTGGCGGCGTGCGGCGCGCTGCTCCACGCGCCGTGCTCGACCGACGGGATCACCGAGCCGACCTCGCTCGACGCCGGCGCGCCGCTGCCCGGCCAGCTGCCCGCCTCGCCCGCCGCGATCGACGCCGCGATCGAGGGCAAGGCCGAGCGCGTCGCGGCCCGCCTCGAGATCAACGCGCTCGAGTCCGACGCCCGGCTCGCCGAGCACCGCGCGATCCCCGACCTGACGATCGGCCTGGGTTACACGTTCGACAACCTCGTGCTCGCCGGCAACCAGCCCAAGGTCGGCCAGGTATCGATCGCGTTCCCGCTGCCGTTCTTCGACCACGGCGATCACGACGCCGAGGCCGCCCGCGCCAACGCCCGCGCCGCGGCCGCCGAGGATCAGGCCTCCGCCCTGGTCGCGCACGGCGAGGTCGAGGCCCTGACCGCGCAGCGCCAGACGCTCGAGGCGACGCTCAAGACGCTCGAGACCACCGCGGTCCCCAAGTCGGCGCAGATCGTCGAGCAGACCCGGCACGCGTTCGACCTCGGCCAGGCCGGCCTCGCCGAGCTGCTGCTCGCCGAGCGCGCCCACCGCGAGCTCCAGCTCGAGGTCCTCGACACCCGCTTCGACCTGTTCAATGTCCGCGCGCAGCTGCGTCAGGCCCTGGGCCTCGACGACCAGACCGCGCGAGCCGCCCGGAGATCGTCATGACCGAACACGCTGCCCCCGACCCTTCCTCCTCCTCCGCGGGCCCGCCGGCCCGGAACCCGATGCGGATCCCGGTCCTGATCGGCGCGGTGCTGCTCGGCGGCGTCGTGATCGGCCTGGCCTGCAGCTACCACCGGCCCGATCCGCCGGTCGAGCAGCCGGCGCCGGGCATGACCGTCGGCTCCAACAACGTCGCGCTGACCCAGAACGCGCCGCAGTGGGCGATGATCAAGGTCGCGCCGGCCGAGGCCGCCGAGCCGCACTGGACCGACGCGGTGCCCGGCCGGATCGTGTTCGACGAGGCGCGCGCGTCGCGCCTGGGCTCGCCGCTCGCCGGCCGGGTCACCTCGGTCGCGGTCGATCGCGGCCAGCGGGTCAAGGCCGGCGCGGCGCTGTACACCGTCGCCAGCCCCAACCTCGCCGAGCTGCGCGCCGA
>DASWOO010001190.1:0-6357 GCA_036404335.1 Kofleriaceae bacterium | reverse complement strand
GCGACCTGGGCTCAGCGCGTCGGCAGGACGGCGACGGCGACGCGGCCCTTGAGCGTCGTGGCGACGGACATCGTGGCGGTGCCGCAGGTCTGGGTCAGCGCCAGGGTGGCGTCGACGACCAGGGCGAAGCCCGCGGCGTCGCTGCCGTTGCCGCACAGGCCCTCGGACGAGACGGTGCCGGCGGCGGTGGCGGTGCGGTCGACCTTGAGCGAGCAGTTGTTCGAGGTGCCGGAGACGTCGATCACCTGGGCCTGTGCGCCGGACATGTCGAGGCCGACCGCGACCGAGCCCTTGGCGAGCAGGTCGGGGCGCGAGATGCAGATCGTGACCAGGCCGGTGCCGTCGGTCTGCGTGCCCTGGATCGTCAGGCTGGTGACGCCCGACGGCGCGTCGGCCGCGGGGCAGTCGCCGTTGAGGCCGCCGGTCAGGTTGCCGAACGTCAGGGTGACGCCGGTGCCGGAGCCGACCAGGCCGGTGCCCGGCGCGCCGCTCGGACCGCAGTCGCCGTCGTCATCGCCGTTGCAGCCGGCGACGCCCAGGCCGAGGACGAGCGCGAGACCTGCGCTAATAAGAGAACGGGACTGTGAGCGCGACATGGGCAACCACCGCATTTCCAAATCGGTTGTTCTGGATATCGTACTCGAAGATGCCTTCGAACCGCGTGCTCGCCCACTGTCCGGCCAGGCCAAACGCCTCGCCGATCACGCCGAGCTTGGCCTCGAACGAGTGACCGTCGAACGTCGAGAGCTTGACGTCGTCGGACACGAACTGCTTCATCTGCGCGTCGTCGGCCGGGTAGCGGTCTCGGAAGAAGAACGCCCCGTCCTGCGTGTAGTACCGATAGCCGAGCGTGGCGTCGGCGACCGAGCCGAGCTCCTGGACGACGCGGACCTCGGGCGTATGGGCGTGGACCTTCCAGCTATCCCGGTAATACCGATACGCGCCGACCACGGCCGTGTGGGTCGCTGCCACGTATTGCCGGACCGACCCCGAGAACGACTCGCGCGTGCGATCGGTCGGGTGGCGCTCGGCCACCAGCGCCGACCCCGCGATCGCCGCGCGATACGGGTTGGACTGGTAGCCCTGGAGCGACGCGAGGTCGATCGACGCGCCGATCACCGTGTCGGGGCCGAGCAGCTGGCTCGCGGACAGGTACAGCGCGTAGACATCGAGGCCGCACTCGGACGCCGACGGCTGCGCGGCGTCGCAGCGCAGGCTCGGCATCGACGGGCCCTGCGCGGCGGCGGCGCTGACGGTGTCGAAGCTGATGCCGCCGCCGACGCCGACCACGGTGTTCTTCTGGAACAGCTCGACCTGGGCGTGCGCGCCGACGTAGCGCGACACGTAGTCGGACTCGGTGGAGTACTTGCCGTCGACGCCGACGTTGAAGATGTCGATCTGCTGCGCGTAGCCGAGCCCGCCTTCGTAGCGCCGCTCGGTGAACGGCTGGGCGTTGTCCGCGCCGGACGACACCGACGCCGAGGTGATCGCGTCGACGAGGAAGTGGCCGGTGACCGTGCCGTGCAGGCCGGCGTCGAACATGCCGTCGAGCATCGGCTGGACGACCCGGGTCGCGCGCTCCTTGTAGTAGACGCCGCGCGCAGACAGCTCGCCGTCGGCGCGCGCGGGCGCGGGCCCGAGCACTGCGATCACCGTGATCGCGGCGGCCAGCGCGGCTAGTTGCAGCCGCATCCGCCGCCCGGCTGTCCGGCGCCGCCCTCAGCGCCCTCCCGCGATCCCCGCGCGTGGCCGCCGAACCGCGCCTCGCCCGCGTCGCGATCGTCGGTCATCGCGCGCTTGGCGAGGTGACCGCGCTCGTGCGCGTGGACCACCACGCAGCCGGCCGAGCTCGCGCACAAGGCGACGCTGAAACTGAGGGTCGCGACCCGGGACAGGAACCGCACGGCGGCGGCGACCATAACACGCGCGTTGCGTGGCGGTCGCGCGGGGATCCGTTGTACACCTCGCGCATATGAACAGATTGCCGGTCCTGATCGTGACGCTCGCAGCGTGCGCTGGTGGCACCCAGGAAGCCCAGAAGCCCGCCGATGCCTCGGGCCCCGCGCAGGGCGCGCCCGCGAAGAAGATGTCGTCTGGCGACGTCGCGTTCGACCTGCCGGTGACCGAGATCAAGGGAACGCTGTACGAGCCCAACGCGCTCGGCCGTCCCGGCATGCCGCTGGTCGACGCCAAGCGCCCGGTGCCGCTCGACAAGCAGCGCGCCGCCGTCCAGAACACCAAGGACCCGGTGCAGAAGCAGGCGCAAGCCGCGATCCTGGCGACCATGCTGTATCGCGACTCCAAGGCCGCGAAGGACAAGAACGACAAGGTCAAGGAGAAGGCGCTGTGGACCGAGGCGCGCCAGCTGCTCCGCGACATCGCGCAGCAGGCCGGCGACGCGAACGTCGACGAGGTCACCCTGCGCCTGCTCGGCAGCTACGAGCTGCTGCTCGAGGACTACCCCAACGCCGAGAAGGCGTGGGCGTCGCTGATCGCCAAGGATCCCAAGAGCAAGGAGCTGGCGTTCAACAAGGCGTACCTCGCGTACGCGCAGCTCAAGCAGTTCAAGAACGCCGACGCGCTCGCGACGGTCGGCGGCGAGAAGCTCGACGACAAGCAGCCCGAGCTGGCCTACGTGACCGCGTGGGCCAAGTGGCGCGGCAACGATCCGCAGGGCGCGTGGACCGCGCTGTCGACCGCGGCCAAGGGCTGGGGCCAGAACGCCGGCCGCCCCGAGCTCGAGTCCGATCTGATCGTGTTCGCGAGCCGCGCGGGCGTCACGCCCGACCAGGCGACGCCGGTCTTGATCTCGACGGGCAAGGACAAGGCGCAGCTCCTGGCGAACAAGGACCACGCCAAGGAAGAGGCGATCCGGTTCGGCTACGAGCAGCTCGCCAAGCTCGGGATCTCGGGCTACGGCCTGACCGGCCAGTGGGCCAACGGCATCGCCCAGCTCAACAAGGCGTGGGACTTCGGCAAGGATCAGATCCCGGGCGACGACAAGGTCGTGATCCGCTACTCGCAGGTCGAGTACTCGATCCGGCTCGGTGCGCCGGATACCACGCTCGAGCTCGCCAAGCAGGCGCTCGACGCGCTCGACAAGTGCGGCGCGCCCTGCACCGACAAGGTCAAGGCCGATGCCGTCGACCACGTGTACCAGACCGGCCGGCTGTTCCACATCCTGTACGCGACGGCCAACGACAAGGCGTATTACCAGCCGGCGCACGACCTCTACGCGCTGACCATCCCGCGCCTGCCGCAGGCGCAGCAGGTCCAGGCGCAGGCCGACGCGGGCAAGCTCGAGACCACGCTGAAGAACACCAAGCCGGGCACCGGCACGCACGACAAGGGCGCGCTCGGCGCGCTGCTCGCGCGCCACGTCCCCGAGCTGACGACGTGCTACGAGAACGCGCTGCAGACCAACCCCAAGGTCGCGGGCAGCGTCACCCTGATGCTCGAGTCGGACGGCTCGGGCGACATCAAGGGCGCGGCGACCGAGCCGCGCGCCGGCGCCGCGGACATGGCGGCGGTCGCGGGCTGCATCCAGGAGCGCGCCAAGACCTGGAAGCTGCCCAAGCGCGGCATGGCCGGCTCGACGCGCGTCAAGGCGTCGTACACGTTCTCGCTGCGCAAGTAGCAACGCGGGCCCGCGGGGCGCCGGGCTTTGGCTAGCGGCGCTGGCGCTTCGGGCGCCGCGCCGACAGCGGCGTGCCGCTCAGCCGGGCGGTGCGCTCGAGCTCGGACATCAGCTCGGCGGCGCGGATCAGGCGGGCGGGCTGGGCCGGATCACCGGCGAGGCCGCTCGGCCGCTCGCTGGCGTGGACGAAGCGGCCCAGCGCCTGGTGGCAGGCGAGGCGGTCGCCGAGCTGGTGGTGGGCGACGGCGGCGTTCCAGTGATGGAGCGGCCAGTCGGGCTCGGCGGCGATCGCGCGATCGAGCGCGGCCAGGGCGGCGGCCGGGCGGCGCTGGTGGAGGCGCAGCGCGGCAAGCGCGGCCGCGGCGTCCGGCTGGCTCGGGTCGGCGGCCTCGAGCAGCGGCTCGGCGGCCTCGGGCTCGCCGGCGGCGAGCAGATCGATCGCCCGCGAGATCAGGACCATCGGGTCCGCGGCGCAATCCGGATTGGCCACGGGTCACCGTATGCGGCGAGCTGGCATGCGTCAACGAAACTCAGGTGGTTAGTCGACGTGACAGCGCCCGCATGTGCCGAGATCGCGCCCATATTTCGGCTTGCGAAATCTCGGGCGCACGGGGATTCTTTTCCGTCCGGGACATGGCGAAGGACGAAAATACCGCCGTCAACGACCTGATCGCGCGGGTGCACGGCAGCCCGGCGTCGCCGCCAGGGCCGTCGATGTTCACGACCGCGCCGGCGAAGATGCCGGTCGCCGCGCCGTTCGAGCCGCCGCGCGCCGCGGTGCCGCGCGCGCCGATCGTGCCGCCGCCGCTCGACCCGAACATGCCGGGCGGGCCGGGCTCGGGGCCGGCGCGATTTCCGCCGCCGGGCGCGCCGGCGGTCCTCACGCCGCCGTGGGCGGCGACCGTGCCGCTCAACGCGCCGCGCGAGCGGCCGCGCAGCGGCGAGCACCTGCTCGGGACGATGCGGCTCAAGCGCCGGTCCGAGGGACAGGTGATGTTCAGCAAGCTCGTGCTGCCGATGGCGCTGCTGATCGTCGTCGGCATGCTCGCCGGCGGCTGGGTCGCGATGCGCGGCGAGCGCACGCACCCGCGGCGGCCGGCACCCGCGGAGCCCGCGGCCATGGCGCCCGCGCCGGTCGTGGCGCCCGTGCCCGCGCCGACCGTGACCCCGGCGGTGAACCTGGTCGACGTCCGCGTCGATTCGATCCCGACCGGCGCGACGGTCACGCTGATCGACGGCGGCAAGCACCAGCCGGTCGGCAACACGCCGATCAGCGTGTCGCTCGATCCGTCGCGCGAATACGACCTCATGTTCAGCTCGCCGAACAAGCAGAACAGGATCGAGCACGTCAACGTGGCCAACACGCACCGCGTGTCGGTCACCTTGCCGTAGCTACTGGATCTGGCAGTCGTTCGCCGCGGGCGGCTTGCAGATGCCCATCGCGTTGCAGCTCGCGGCCCGGCCGTCGCGGGTCACGCCGCACGCGTCGTCCATGCCCGGCGTGCAGCTCTTGGTGCAGACCTGAAACCCGTCGCCGGCGAAGTTCTGGCACACCCCGGCGGGGCAGTTGTGCTCGTCGAGGCACGGGTCGTACAGGTCGCCCGCGCAGGTCCGCCCCGAGTCGATGTGCGATTCCTTGGGAGTATCGCCGGCGCACGCCGCGCAGCCCAGCGCGAGCGTCATGATCAAGGTCCTCATCGCCGCAGAGGATATCAAGATCGCCGCGGCGTTCGCGCGGCCCTGGCGCGGCTAGCGTCCGCCGCGGGTGCTTTGATCACGCGGCCTGTAGTACCGTCCCCGCGTGGCGCGCCCCATCGAGACGTTCAAGAGCTGGTCCGAGACCCTGCGGCAGGACACCGACGCGCTCAAGGCGCTGATCGAGTCGCCCAAGGCCGACGCGAGCGCGCGCAAGCTCGCCGCCGCGGCGCTGTCGTACCTGGTCAGCCGGATGGACCTGATCCCCGACTGGAACGAGGGCATCGGCGTGCTCGACGACGTGATGGTGCTGCGGGTCTGCGCGCAGCTGTCGTCGGGCGCCGCGCGCGGCCAGCTGTCGGCCGCGGCCGAGGTCAGCCTCGAGCGCATGGCCAACGAGGCCGAGTACGTCAGCAATTTTCTCGGCGGCGCGATCTACGACAAGCTCCGCGCGTACTGCGCGAAGCTGGTCGACCAGTCGGTGCGCGGCCGGACCCCGGGCAAGATCGTCGACGACGAGGCCGCCCGCAAGGCGCTCTACACCGAGGTCGACGACGAGCTCAAGCGCACCGTGCCGGTCGTCATGGCCGATCCGGCCGACGCCGAGCTCCGGCTCAAGGCGTACCTGACGCACAAGCTCAAGTGAGCGCGTCGCGCCGGCTGCTGCTGCTCGCGGCGGCGGTCACCGACAAGACCTTCGCGCGGGTGTCGCTCGACGGCAAGCCGGCGTGGGTCGGCAAGTGCCTGCACTGCGGCAAGAAGCTGGTCGTCGCCGACGACGGCCGGCCGATCAGCGAGGCGACGCTCGAGCACGTCTGGCCCGAGACCCAGGGCGGGACCAACGCGATCGACAACCTGGCCGTCGCGTGCGCCGGCTGCAACCGCGAGAAGGGCTCGCGCCACGATCACCGCGGCGGCCCGCGGCTCGACGAGGTCGTGACCGTGCTGCGCGCCCGGCGGCAGGAGCGCTGGCGCGACCCCGGCGAGGTCGGCATGGCCGCGCGGCTGGCGCGGGTGATCGCGCC
>DASWOO010001189.1:0-3913 GCA_036404335.1 Kofleriaceae bacterium | reverse complement strand
GGCGGGAACGCCCCCTGTTGATCGACGAGGTGACGCCATTCGATCTGGCCTCGCTGACCAAGCCGATGGCGACCGCGGCGCTGGCGATGGTGCTGGTCGGCGACGGCGCGCTCGACCTCGACGCGCCGATCCGCCGCTGGTTCCCCGGCGCGGCGAGCCACGGCACGGTCGGCCAGCTGCTCGGCCACGCGGCGGGCTGCGTCGCGCACGTCGAGCTGTTCCACGCGCTCGCCGCCGACCCGCCCGAGGATCCGTACGCCGCGCTGGTCGCCCGCGCCGCGGCCGAGCCGGCCGAGCCGCCCGGCGTCCGGGCGCTCTACAGCGATATGGGCTACCTCGTGCTCGGCGCGATCGTCGAGCGCGCCGCCGGCCTGCCGCTCGACCAGGCGTTCCGCCGGCTGGTCGCCGAGCCGCTCGGCCTGGGCGGCGCCGGCTATCCCGGCGGCCACGCGCTGGCCGACGCGGTGTCGACCGAGCTCGACGCGCGCGGCCTGGTCACCGGCCGTGTCCATGACGAGAACGCCTACTTCGGCGGCGGGATCTGCGGCCACGCCGGGCTGTTCGCCACGATCGGCGAGGTCGCGGCGTTCGCCCAGGCGGTCGTCGACTGCGCCGCCGGCCAGCCGCGCGGCCGCTGGCGCCCCGAGGTCGTCCGCCGGTTCGCGACCACGGCGTCGGCGCCGGGCGCGTCGTGGCGGCTCGGCTGGGACACGCCGAGCACCACGCCCGGCGTCTCGCACGCCGGCGACCGCTGGCCGCGGACCGGCGCGATCGGCCACACCGGGTTCACCGGCACCTCGCTGTGGCTCGACCTGCCGCGCCGGCGCTGGGTCGCGCTGCTCACCAACCGGGTCCACCCGACCCGCCACGGCACCGCCGACGGCATCAAGGCGCTGCGCCGCGCGGTCGGCGACGCCGTGATCTCACTTCTGGGCGACTAGCCGCTTCTTGCGCTTGGGCTTCTCGACGGGCGCCACCGCGCCGGGCGAGCCGAACATCGGGCCGACGCCGCGCTGCGCGCACGCCCACATCGCGACCAGGATCGCCAGGTCGGTCAGCGCGCGCCGGCTCGCCGACGCCGGGATCACCAGGCCGTAGGTCTCCGACACGAACCGCATGTCGCGCAGCACGCGTCCGGCGTCCTCGCGGCTGATCTTGCCGTGCCAGTACACGACCCGGCTGAGCAGCAGCTCCTGGTGGCGGCGCAGAAACTCGCTCATCGACAGCGACTCGACGATCCGCACCGACGGCGGCTTGCAGATCTCGAGCAGGTCCTCGAGGTACTCGTTCCAGTAGCGCGCGAGCCGCTGGTTCTCCGGCCGGCGCAGGAACTTGACGCGCTCGACGGAGAAGTCGGCCTTGACCGTGGTCCGGAACCGCGGCGTCACCGCCATCATGTCGTACAGCGTCGGCGGGTTGTCCTCGCCGTACTCGGTGTCGCGGTAGCGCCACCAGTTGCGCAGCTGCGGCCAGGTCCGCACCGACAGCAGCGGATCGTCGGTCGAGTCGACCACGACGAACCGCCGGTCCTCGGCGCTCAGCACGGTGATCCAGTGCGACCACTCCTCGACGCACAGCAGCACCGGGGTCTGGTCGCGCAGGTGCTTGGTCAGGAGCTTGCGAGCCTGCTCCGGATCGGCGGTGCGCTCGAGCACCAGATCGCACTCGAACGCGCGCGCGGCACGGGCCAGCTGGATCTCGTTCGTGCCGGCCCACCAGTGGGTCTTGGCGGTCGCGGAGATCTCGTTCGCGTCGACCATGCGGCCCAGCGCGATCAAGGCGTGCTTGAGCGCGAACGGACCACAGGTGTATTCGTTCGGCTGCGGGTAGAACCCGGGTCCGGCGAGACCGTCGACCACGCGCAGAGCTTAGCACCCGCGGCCGGTCAGGCCCGGGATCGGCCCGACGGGATCCCCATGAATGCCTAGTGATCACAATGACTTGGGAGTCGGTGGATTACCGCAGCGGGGCGGGCAGGGCGCCGGGCGCGACCAGCGCAGGCAAAAGGCCGAGATTCTCGACGAGCTGGAGGCACGCCACGCACGGGTCGACCGGCTCGCCGTCGGCGAACCACGGCGCGGCCGAGCTCGCCGCGATCTCGATCGCCCCCGGCCCGAGCTGGCCCAGCGCCTCGCGCAGGTCGGCGCCCGCCAGCTGGCCGGGCGCGACGCCGCGCTCGGCCTCGACGTGCGCCAGGTAGCCGCTCAGCGCGACCGCCAGTGGGCACGCGCCCGGCGGCACGTGCGGCTCGAGCCAGCGGCCGCGGGCCACGCGATCGACCCAGTCGAGCACGAACGCCGTGGTGCTCGGCGCGATCGGCGCGCTCACGCCCAGCGCCCGAGCGTCGATCCAGACCTCGCCGCGCGCGTCGCCATCGCACGCGACCACGGCGAGATAGCCGCAGCCCAGGTGCGCGAGCGGCAGCCCGCGGCGATAGCCCGCGCCGGGTGGCCCGTCGATGGCGCCGGCCCGATCGACCGGCACGAGGCCGTAGTACGGCCCGGCGCCGCCCGCCGACAGCTCGGCGACGTAGGCCCGCAGATCGTCCGGCAGCGCGGCCCCGAGCCGCCGCTCCGCCTCGGCGATCGCCGCCGCGTCCAGCGCCGGCGCCAGCCGGTAGCGATGCCGCGCGGCGCCGAACCGCCGGCGACCCGGATCGGCGGCGTCGAGCGCGGCGATCGCCTCGCGCAGCGTCTCCAGCAGCTCGCTCACGCGCTCACGGCGCCGCCAGGGCGTCGGCGAGCGACACCACGGCCAGGGTCGACAGGTCGACCGCCTCATCGGTGCAGCGATTGACCGGGACGTCGATCTGCCGGCACGCGCCCTCGATCAGCGAGACCAGCACCCAGGCCGACGTCGCGCTCGGCTCGCAGTGGACCACGCGCTGGATCGCGCCGCCGGCGTCGGTGATCACGCCGTAGCGCGACGTCGAGGCGTACACCTGGTTCATGACATCGCAGCTGTCGCCGAACGTCACCCGGAAGGCGCGCTCGCCCGCGCAGCGCAGCTGGCCGGTGGCATCGCGGAACACGTCGCAGTCGAGGTCGAGCTGGGCGTCGTGCAGGCCGGCGTACTGCGTCACGATCCCGCGCTGGCGGTAGCGCGCGCGCAGCCGGTTCGACGTGACCTCCACCGTCGCGTCGCCGACGAGGTCGGTCACGACGTGGAACCCGTCGGCCGTGTCGATCGACGAGTACGCGGTGCCGTCCACCGCCTCGTGCTGGATGACCTCGAGGTCGGGCAGCGCGGCGCGATCGATCGGCGTCACCAGCGCCAGCGGCTGCGGGGTCGGCTGGTTCGCGACGCAGCCGTCGAGGCCATTGCGATAGGCGAGGGCCGTGACCTGCTCGGTGACCTGGAAGTAGCCCGGCCCCGAGGTCTCCACGACCGGAAGATCGTCGAGGGGCTCGAAGTCGCCCGCGCCGCGGCCCTCGGGGAGCACCGCGAGGTCGCCCTGGCAGCTCGCGTCGCGGTAGTACGGCCCGTCCGCGAAGCGCGGGCAGTTGACGAAGTCGCCGTCGGTCATCGGGATCCAGCCGTTGCGCAGGTGCTCGAACCCGTACGCGCACGGATAGTCGAGGATCACCTGGTGAAACCCGGCGAGGCCGACCTTCTCGCCCTCCTCGGTGACGAACCGCTGGGGCACGACCATCGCGCCGGCCTGCCACGCCGCCACCGGCGGGGGATCGGCGTCGTGCCCATCGTCACCGCCGCAGCCGGCCGCCGCGGACAGCGCATATACGAGCCAGGCAGATCGCATCGGGAGCCTCCACAACCCTAGACCCCGAGCATGCCCGATCAGAGCAACCCGACTACTCGCCGATCACCGAGATCGTCAGCTTGCGGCCGTGCGGTGCCGAACGATGCTCGTAAAGATACAGACCTTGCCAGGTGCCGAGCACCAGCTTGCCGG
>DASWOO010001188.1:0-5605 GCA_036404335.1 Kofleriaceae bacterium | reverse complement strand
CGCGAGATCAACGTCGCCGCCGCGCAGTGCGCCCGGCGCGCCGCCGACCGCGCCGAGCGCGAGGACGGCAAGCCGCGCTGGGTCGCGGGCTCGATCGGCCCGACCACCAAGACCGCGTCGCTGTCGCCCGACGTCAACGACCCGGGCGCGCGGACGATCACGTTCCGCCAGCTGGTCGACGCCTACCGCGACCAGGCCCGCGCGCTGATCGAAGGCGGCGTCGATCTGCTGCTGACCGAGACCCACATCGACACGCTCAACTGCAAGGCCGCGCTGTTCGCGTTCGAGCAGCTGTTCGATCAGGGCGTCCGCAAGGTGCCGGTGATCGCGTCCGTGACGATCCCGGATCGCTCGGGCCGCACGCTGTCGGGCCAGACCGTCGAGGCGTTCTTCAACTCGGTCAGCCACGCCAACCTGTTCGCGGTGTCGATCAACTGCGCGCTCGGCGCCGACGACATGCGGCCGCACGTCGCCGATCTGGCGCGCGTGTCCGGCATCCCGGTGCTGTGCTACCCCAACGCCGGCCTGCCCAACGAGTTCGGCGGCTACGACGACACGCCCGAGTCCATGGCCAAGGTGCTCGGCAGCTTCGCGAGCGACGGCATGCTGAACATGGTCGGGGGCTGCTGCGGTACCCGGCCCGCGCACATCCGCGCGATCCGCGAGGCGGTCACCCGGGCCGCGCCGCGCACGCTCGCCAGGCCCGCGCGCCACATGCGGCTCGCCGGCCTCGAGCCGCTGACGATCACCCCGTCGACCGCACTCTCGGCCAACTTCGTCGTGATCGGCGAGCGCACCAACGTCACCGGCTCGGCCGCGTTCCGCCGGCTGATCAAGGACGACAAGTACGACGAGGCGGTCGCGGTCGCGCGCCAGCAGGTCGAGAGCGGCGCCAACATCCTCGACGTGTGCATGGACGAGGGCATGCTCGACGGCGTCGCCGCGATGAAGCGGTTCCTGAACCTGATCGCCGCCGAGCCCGACATCGCCCGGATCCCGGTGATGGTCGACTCGTCGAAGTTCTCGGTGATCGAGGCCGGCCTCGAGTGCCTGCAGGGCAAGAGCGTCGTCAACTCGATCTCGCTCAAGGAGGGCGAGGCCGAGTTCATCCGCCAGGCGCGGATCGTCCGCCGCCACGGCGCCGCGGTCGTCGTGATGGCGTTCGACGAGACCGGTCAGGCGACCAGCGTCGATCACCGGCTGATCATCGCCCACCGCGCGTACACCATCCTGACCGAGCAGGTCGGGTTCCCGCCCGAGGACATCATCTTCGATCCCAACATCCTGACGATCGGCACCGGCATCGAGGAGCACGACCCGTACGCGGTCAACTTCATCGACGCCACCGCGCGGATCAAGCGCGAGCTGCCGAGCGCCAAGGTGTCCGGCGGCGTCTCGAACCTGTCGTTCTCGTTCCGGACGTCGCCGCGGGTCCGCGAGGCGATGCACGCCGTGTTCCTGTATCACGCGATCAAGGCCGGCCTCGACATGGCGATCGTCAACGCCGGCCAGCTCGCGGTCTACGACGAGCTCGACCCCGTGCTGCGCGAGCACGTCGAGGACCTGGTGCTCAACCGCCGGGCCGACGCCACCGAGCGCATGCTGACGCTCGCCGCGACCCTGTCGGGCGACACCGCCAAGCAGGTCGACGAGCTGGCGTGGCGCAAGGAGCCGCTCGGCAAGCGCCTGGCGCACGCGATGGTCCACGGCATCACCGACTTCATCGACCCCGACGTCGCCGAGGCGCTGACCGTGTACCCCAAGCCGCTCGACATCATCGAGGGCCCGCTGATGGACGGCATGAACGTCGTCGGCGGGCTGTTCGGCGCGGGCAAGATGTTCCTGCCCCAGGTCGTCAAGTCGGCGCGCGTGATGAAGAAGGCGGTCGCGATCCTCGAGCCCCTGATGGACGCGGAGAAGCGGCGGACCGGCGTCACCACGGCCAAGGGCAAGATGGTGATCGCCACGGTCAAGGGCGACGTCCACGACATCGGCAAGAACATCGTCGCGGTCGTGCTGCGCTGCAACGGCTACGAGGTCACCGACCTGGGCGTGATGTGCCCGGGCCACAAGATCCTCGACACCGCGGCGGAGATCGGCGCGGACCTGGTCGGGCTGTCCGGCCTGATCACGCCGTCGCTCGACGAGATGATCAACGTCGCGACCGAGATGACCCGGCGCGGCATGACGATCCCGCTGCTGATCGGCGGCGCGACCACCAGCGGCAAGCACACCGCGGTCAAGGTCGCGCCGGTGTACAGCGGGCCGACCGTGCACGTCCCCGATGCCTCGCTCGCGGTCGGCGTGATGGGCAAGCTGCTGTCGGCTGATCGCGCGGCGTACATCACCGAGGTCCAGAGCAAGCAGGTGACGCTGCGCGAGGCGCACGTGTCGTCGCAGAAGCGGCCGATGCTGTCGCTCGAGGCCGCGCGCGAGCGGCGCCAGGTGCTGCGGTTCGACGAGACCACCGTGCCGGTGCCGGCGTTCCTGGGCACGCGCAACGTCGCGGTGCCGCTCGAGGACCTGGTGCCGTGGATCGACTGGTCGCCGTTCTTTCACACGTGGGAGCTGTCGGGGCGCTACCCGGCGATCCTCGATGATCCGAAAAAGGGCGACGCGGCGCGCAAGGTGTTCGCCGACGGCCGCGCGCTGCTCGACAAGATCGTGCAGGGCAAGCTCCTGACCGCGCACGGCACGTACGGGTTCTTCCCAGCCGGCAGCACCGCCGGGGACGAGCTCGTCGTGTTCGATCCCGCCGATCGCACCCGCGAGCTCGGCCGGTTCCCGATGCCGCGCCAGCTCGAGGACAAGGACAAATGCCTGTCGCTGGCGGACTTCATCGCGCCGGTCGGCGGCTACCCCGATCACCTCGGCGGCTTCATCGTGACCGCGGGGATCGGCACCGACGCGCTGTCGGGCGCGTTCGAGCGCGAGCACGACGACTATTCGGCGATCATGGCCAAGGCGCTCGCCGACCGGCTCGCCGAGGCGTTCGCCGAGTACATGCACCACCAGGTGCGGCGCGACTGGGGCTACGGCGAGACCGAGCACCTCGCGATGGCCGACATGCTGGCGGAGAAGTACCGCGGCATCCGCCCGGCGTTCGGCTACCCGGCCTGCCCGGATCACGCGCCCAAGGCGACGCTGTTCGCGCTGCTCGACAACGCAGCGCACCATGGCGTGACGCTGACCGAGTCGTACGCGATGTACCCGACCGCGTCGGTGTCGGGCCTGTACTTCGCGCACCCGTCGGCGACCTACTTCTCGGTCGGCCGTCAGGGCTAACGACGCGGCCCGGATAATCGACTAGAGTTCCCGGCGATGTCGGAGATGATCCTCGATTCCATTCTCGATGCAGCCGGGCACACGCCGATGGTGCGGCTGGCGCGGATCGGCAAGGGCCTGCCGGGCGAGCTGCTCGCCAAGTGTGAGTTCATGAACCCGGGCGGCTCGGTCAAGGACCGGATCGGCATCCGGATGCTGCTCGACGCGGAGAAGTCCGGTCGGATCAAGCCAGGCGATACGCTGATCGAGCCGACGTCGGGCAACACCGGCATCGGCATCGCGATGGCGGCGGCCGCGCGCGGCTACCGCGTGATCATCACGATGCCGGAGAAGATGTCGCAGGAGAAGCAGGTGGTGCTCGAGGCGCTCGGCGCCGAGATCATCCGCACGCCGACCGAGGCGGCCTGGGACTCGCCCGAGAGCCACATCGGCGTCGCCCGCCGGCTCAAGGAAGTCATCCCCAACTCGCACATCCTCGATCAGTACTCGAACCCGTCGAACCCGCTCGCGCACGAGGAGGGCACCGGCCGCGAGATCATCGACCAGTGCGGCGGCAAGCTCGACGCGGTCGTGATGACCGCCGGCACCGGCGGCACGATCACCGGCGTCGCCCGCGTGATCAAGCGCGAGATCCCCGGCTGTAAGGTCATCGGCGTCGACCCGGAGGGCTCGATCCTCGCCGGCCCAGGCGAAATTCGCAGCTACAAGGTCGAGGGCATCGGCTACGACTTCATCCCGGACGTGCTCGACCGCCGGCTCGTCGACGGCTGGATCAAGTCCAACGACCGCGACTCGTTCCTGGTCTCGCGCCAGCTGATCCGCCAGGAGGGCCTCCTGTGCGGCGGCTCGTCGGGCTCGGCGGTCTGGGCCGCGATGCAGGTCAGCCGCGACCTCGGCAAGGGCAAGCGCGTCGTCGTGATCCTGCCCGACTCGATCCGCAACTACCTGAGCAAGTTCGTCGACGACCGCTGGATGCGCCAGCAGGGCTTCGTCAAGGGCGACTGGGAGGTCGGCACGGTCGGCGATTGCGTCCGCGCCCTCGGCCGGCGCGAGGTCATCGCCCTCGACCTCAACGACAAGCTCGAGCGCGCCACCGACCTGTTCAAGCAGCACGGCATCTCGCAGATGCCCGTCCTCGATCACAGCAAGCTCGCCGGCATCCTCACCGAGTCCGACCTGCTCCACCACCTGGTCTCCGGCCGCGCCAACAAGGAGACCGTCGTCGCCGAGGTCATGGAGCGCCGGGTCTCGACCGTCGCCCTCCACGCCTCCTCCGCCGAGCTCCCCCGGATCTTCGAGCGCGGCGAGGTCGCCATCGTGGTCGACGATCACCGCAGCGTGATCGGCATCCTGACCAAGATGGACCTGATCGAGATGATCGCGCGCAAGACCGACCTGGGCCTGGGCTGAGTCAGCCCGGGGCGCTCACAGCACCAGCCAGGTCTGGAAGTCGTTCTTCGGGTCGCACGGCCACTGCATCAGGTCGCTGCCCGAGCCGCCGACGGTGTCGAGGCACAGGTCGGTGCCGACGTGGCGCAGCTGGTAGTAGGTGACGCCGTGGACCACGCGCGGCAGCGCCTCCCAGCGCTCGGAGGTCGTGCCCTCGCAGAAGTACTCGTCGACGGTCTCGCCCGGCAGGGCGGTGCCGTTGTTGACCTCGACGCAGTAGCCGCTGGCGTGGTTCTGGATGTAGTAGGTGTTGGCCGGCCAGGTGCCGACGAACGACCAGTACTGCGAGGCCGTGTTGACGTAGCCGTCGAGGTCGAGGTCTTCGTTGAGCGCCGCGCCCGGTGCGTCCACGGTCTCGGTGTAGGCGTAGTTGATGACGTGGTGGTAGCCGGACAGATCCTGCGCCACCACCGCGACGTGCGGCGCCTCGTCCTGGGCCGGCGCGTCGGCCAGGCAGCCGGCGACCGACATCATCGAGAGCGCGGCGGCCAGCGTGGTCCACAAGCCAGGCTTCATGGGGATCCCATCATCCTCCCATATCCGCGAGGGCGCGGGGCGCAGCATGGCGCGATGCCGCGGTTTGCCGCCGGCTACACCCGCAGCTTGCCTTCGATCGAATCGTCGAGGGTCTTGCCGGTGACCGCGCCGATCACCATCTTGGCAAAGGCGACCGGCCGGCCGTGCTTGGTGTCCCAGTAGTAGCCGTCCGTCGGCGCCACCGAGATCACGGTGATCCGCGGGTCGTCGACGCCGTCGGTGAACCAGGTCTTGAGGATCGGCTCCCACAGCTCCTTGATCTTCGCCTTGTCCGTGCTGACCGTGGCGCGGCCGAAGAGCGCGATGAAGTCCGAGTGCGCCGAGCCCTGGAACA
>DASWOO010001187.1:0-5571 GCA_036404335.1 Kofleriaceae bacterium | reverse complement strand
CCGTCGAGCCGAACAAGTTCACGTACGTGACCATCCCGGCGCCGTGAGCCGGAGTCGGGCCGCGATGCGGGGTGCCGCAGGCGGCGGCACTTTGCTACAACTGGAGGCGATGTACCGCTGGGCCGTCTGTCTGCTCGTCGTGGGCTGTGCGCACGAGGCCAAGCCGGTGGCGCCGAGCCCGAGCGGCGAGGGGCCGCAGCTGTGGATGCAGGTGGCGGGCGACGGCGAGCCGACGGTGGTGTTCGAGGCGAGCGGCGGCGAGGACTCGACGGTGTGGGACCGGATCGAGCCGGAGGTCCGGCTGCGCAGCGGGGTGCGGACGGTGGTGTATGACCAGGCCGGGCGGGGCAAGAGCGCGCCGGTGCCGGGGCCGCATCGGCTCGACCAGGACGTCGCCGCGCTGGACCAGGCGCTGGCGCGGTTCGCGATCAAGGGCCCGCTGATCCTGGTGGCGCACGGCGATGGTGGGCTGGTCGCCGAGCGGATGGCGGCGACGCATCCGCGGGTGGTCGGCGTGGTGCGGGTCGACGCGAGCGCGCCGGACGCGGCGGCGGTGGCGAGCGCGGCGCCGCACGAGGTGGTGGAGGCGACCGGGCAGGAGATGCGCGCGCAGCTCGAGGTCGTGGCCCAGGCGGTCGCCCGGCTGCTGCAGCGGCTGCACGCGTCGCCGTAGCGGATCAGCGGGCGGCGGCGGGGAGCGGCGGGGCGGGTGCCGGCGCGGCCGCAGCGGTCGGGGCGGCCGCCGGGGCAGCCGCAGCCGCCGACGTGGCAGCGGGGGCGGCCGTCGCGGGGGCGGCCGACAGGGCGAGCGGGAAGGCGAGCTCGCCGCGGGCGAAGCGCGCGCGGACGGCGCGGGTGGTGAACGTGCGGCCGCCGGCGGTGAGCTGGACCTGGGCGGCGGCGCGGCGCGCGTGGTCGGCGGCGCCGAGCACCAGCTGCTTGAGCCACAGGCCGAGCTCGAGGAGCGGGCCGGCGCGGGCGGTCTCGACCCACTGGTCGTGGGTAGCGACCTCGAGCTGGTCGCCGGTGACGGCGAGCGCGGGGCGCAGGCCGACGCGGAAGTACGCGCAGCCGCCGAGCTCCTGCACGACGTGGATCTTGAGCGGCCGCGCCGGGTCGTCGGCGAGGTAATCGAAGTACGGGCGGTACTCGCCGCCGGCGGCGGGCGCGAGGTCGCGGGTGTAGTGCGCGGGCAGGGCGTCGTGGTCGATCGCCCAGTTGGCGAGCTCGGCGGCGGTGCTGCCGGAGAGCCGGACGCGGATCTGGTCGTCGGCGGCGTCGTCCTCGTTCGCGGCCTCGAGGCCGCGGCGGACCGGCAGCGTCGTGGTCAGCGCGATCGTCAGCCTCGCCTCGGTCGAGCGCAGCGCGACCCGGGCGAGCGGCAGCGCCGGCAGCCGGATGCGCAGCCGGGTCAGCTCGCCGAGCCGGCGGAGCAGGCTGGCCTCGAGCGCGTGGTAGGCGGCGCCGGTCAGGTGCTCGGCGAGCACGCCGGCGGCGCGGTCGAGCACGGCCGCGGGCAGCCGCTCGCCCACCGCCGGCGGCAGCCAGCGGCGCACGGCGTCGCCCAGGGCGCGCGCGGCGCCGTCGTCGAGCACCGGCCGCGCGGCGACCAGGTTTCGGGGCCAAGGCCGGCGACCAGCTCGCTGACCGCGCCGTCGCGCACCAGCCGCGGCGCCACCTCGGTCTCGACCGCCAGCGTGGTCAGCGGCTGCGCGCCGTCGAGCAGCTCGATCCGCAGCGCGAACCGCAGCCGGTCGTCGGCCGCGGGCCGCAGCACCACCGAGCGCGCCACCGCGGTCAGCGCGTGGTGCCCGAGCGGCAGCAGCGGCCCGAGCGATGGCAGCTCGATCGCCGCCTGGACCGGCGGCGCCTGGACGACCTCGGCGAGGAACGCGTTGGCCCGGGCCAGCGGAATCGACAGCTCGGCGTGCGGCCCCGGCGCGCCCGGCCGCGGCGCCGCGAGCGACGCCCGCATCGTCGCGAGCTCGGCGCAGCGGTCGTGGCAGCCCGCCGCCATGCCGAGCCACGCAGCGAGCATCACGATCCCCGCGAGCCGCCGCGCCATGGTCAGCTGCGGGCCAGGCCCGCGAGCTCGACCGGGTCGTGCGAGCAGAACACCGCGACGTCGTCGTAGCGCTCGCGCAGCTGGCGCAGCGCCGCGACCGACGCCCGGCGCGCCCGGCCGTCGAGCTGCATCGCGCGCTCGAACACCGCGAGCCCGACCGGCACGTCTTCGCCGTGCCCGTGCACCGCGGCGCGATGGAAGTATGCGTCGCCGGCGTGGACCAGCCAGCGCTCGCTCGTCTGGACCAGCACGGCCGAGTGGCCGCGGGTGTGGCCATGCATCGGCAGCAGGCCGACCTCGGCGGACAGCCCGCGCAGCCGCTGGATCGCGGGCAGCCCGCGCCAGGTGTCGCCGTCCTCGCTGTAGACCTCCCAGCGCGGCCCGTGCGCCCAGTGGTCCGGCACGTAGCGCTCGCGCTCGACCCGCCGGGTCCGCGCCATCGCCGCCGCGTGCTCGCGCGCGTGGACGTGGACCCGCGCGGCCGGGAAGTCGCCGAGGCCGCCGGCGTGGTCCAGGTCCAGGTGGGTCACCACGATGTGGCGCACGTCCGCGGCCTTCCACCCCGCGCGCTCGACCTGCGCGAGCGCGGTCTCGGTCTCGGACAGCACCGGCGCGCACAGCGCCCGGAACGGCCGCGCCATGCGGGTCTGGCCGGCCACGTCTCGCGTGCCGAACCCGGTGTCGATCAGCACCAGCCCGTCGCGCTCGGTCTCGAGCAGCAGGCAGTGCGCGACCAGCTCGCCGCGCAACCCGCGCTGGCCGAGCAGGAACCCGCCGAGCGGGCACATCGTGCCGCAGTTGAGGTGGTGCACCGCGCGGATCGACATCGACCCGAGGCTACCTGACCTCGTGGATCGTCCCGGGCAGGTCCGCGGCGCGCTGCGTGACCGTGGGCGTGCCGTAGCGCGCGAGCGCGATCAGGTAGCTCCGCGCGTTGAGCACGCCGACCAGGCCCATGAACGCGACGAGCAGCGGGATCGCGCGCGGCCGGAACCACAGCCAGCGCGCCTCGAGCCAGCGCTGCAGCGCGCCGCCGAGCACGGCTGGCTGACCATCGCCGCGCCGCGGCAGCAGGACCGCCAGGGGCAGCCGGGCCCGGCTCGCGAACGGCCCGGGCTCGGGCGCAGCCTCGGGCGCGGCGACCACCGGCGCGGCGCCGGCCGCCGGCTTGCGGCGCGCGCGGCGCAGGTGCGGCACGAGGCGTCGGACCTTGCCCATCGGCCGCAGCCGGGGCGTCGGCATCCAGCCGGGCCCGATCACGCCAGCTCCGGCGCGGCCTGACCGCGCGCGAGGAAGGTGCCGTTCTGTTGATAGCGCTTGCGCTGCAGGCGATTGAGCGCGACGCGAGTCTTCCAGCCCAGGTACGCGCGGCCGAAGGTCAACATGTTCTCCCGATCGTAATAGGGGTTCTTGGCTCCGCTCACGCTGACCAGCGCGAGCACTTGCTCGGCAACGGACACCGGACACCCTTCCAGACGCACGACATCCCCGCCTAGCTTACCCTTGGCCGTCGCCAGCTTGGCGAAAATATCCTGGGCCGTGGCGGTGTGCGGATCGAGCGTGCTGCGGTCGCGGTACAGGTTCTCGATCGCCACGGGCTTGCCGTGCAGGTTGCCCTTCCACTCGGCGCAGTCGCCGATGAACACGACCTTCTCGCCCGGCCTGGCGTCGATCCCGCCCTTGTACGCGCCGAACACGACGTGCAGCCGCGGCATCTTCTCGTCGGTCTGCTTGTCGAACACCCGCAGGATCTCGATCGCTTCCTCGATCGCGCCCGGGCAGCCGCCCCAGCAGTAGTCGCCTTCCTCCGAGGCCGGCGGCGGCCCGGCGTAGGCGGTGATGTGGCTGCCCTCGAAGTACTTCTCGACCCGGACGAGCCCGACCTTGAAGCCCCGGGCCCGCGCCCGGGCCTCGTCGAGCGTCACGTCGCCGGTGATCGTCACCCCCGATAGATCGGTCGATCCGAAGCCGTGTTCAGCGGTCATCCGGATGTGGTCGACCGAGGCGGGATCGACGCCGATGATCTGGCAGCACACCGCATCGAACGCGACCTGGCTGTTGCCCATGATGATCATGCCGAGCGGGAACGGGCTCGGCGTCAGCATCCGGCCTTCGCCGGCGGTGATCGCGTCGATCGCGATGAACTGCGGCTGGATGATGTGCTGCAGGTCGGCGATCTTCTCGTTGAGCTTGTGGTCGTGGTCGATCAGCCGGTGGCGATCGTCCTGGATGCCGATGTACTGCTTGCAGGAGAACGTCACCGTCGTCCACGGGTGCGCCTTGAACTTGGGGCAGTTGACGAAGAAGTCGGCGCGCGCGACCGGCTCGGGCGTGAACACGTAGTCGCGCAGCCGCTGCGGGTGGGTCAGCGGGATCTCGACCTGCTGCTCCTCCTCGAAGCAGTAGCGCTTGACGTCGATCCGCTTGAGCATCGCGTCCCAGCCCGACTCGCGGAACGCGACCCGGGTCGGCACGGTGATGCCGCAGCGCTCACCGGCGGCGAGCTCGGACATCGACGCGCCGCCGACGTCGCGCAGCGCCTGCAGCACGCCCTCGCCGAACTCGGGCCGGGTGTAGGCGTGCGGGAACAGCGGGCCGGCGGCGACCAGGTTCGGCTTGACCAGGGTCCGGCCGAACGGGCGCAGGCCCAGCTCCTCGAGCCCCTCGCGGATGATCGTCCGGATCTTCTCCGGGTCGTAGTCGCGACAGCTGCGGAGGATGACCTTCGGCTGGGCCGGGATCTTCATGCTCGCGAGGATAGCGCCGGTCGCGAGGCGGCGCCGCGGGAAATCGACTACTGGACGGGAGCGTTGTCGGTGCTGCCGTCCGCGGCCCGCGCGTGCGGGTTCGGGGCCTGCTCGGGGGCGGCCTGGGCGGCGACGAGGCCGTGGCGGGCGAGCGCGGCCTGATCCTCGACCGCGGTGAGCTCGGTGTTGGCCGTGAGCACGGCCTGCTCGAACCGGTGGTTCATGTCGTCGAGCAGCTTGTGCAGCTCGTCGGCCGAGTGGTTCTTGACCCCGGCGGCGATCCGGGTCGGCAGCTGGCGCAGCTGGTTCTTGGCGTCGCCGATCGTCGAGATCGCCAGCTGGTATGCGTGCATGGTCGTGCCCGACAGCCCGTCGGCCTTGATCTCGCGCGCGCGGTGCTCGAGCTCGTCGAACCGCTGCTGGTAGGACTTGGCGACCTGGGTCGTCTCTTCCTGCAGGGCGGGCACGTCATCGGGCTGGGCGCACGCGGCGATCGCACCGGCGAACAAGGCGGACGAAACGGCAAGGCGGAGTAGCTTCACGCCTGGGTTTTCGCAAGTTACGAGGCTTTCGTCAAAGGGGCGGGGCGTCGTCGCTCCACGCGCTGCCGTGGGCGTCGAGGTCGTCGACGTGCGCCAGGAAGCTGGCGTAGTACGGGTGGGCGCCCAGGGTCGCCGAGTCGGCGACCACCAGCAGGAACCGCCGCGCGCGGGTCAGCGCGACGTTCATCCGCCGGGTCTCGGCGAGGAAGCCCAGCTC
>DASWOO010001186.1:0-1904 GCA_036404335.1 Kofleriaceae bacterium | reverse complement strand
CCCCGAGATCCCGCTGCGGATGACGCCGATGGTGCTGATCGGCACCGTGCTGACTCACCTGTTCGGCGGCAGCGCCGGCCGCGAGGGCACCGCCGTGCAGATGGGCGCGAGCATGACCGACTACCTGGCGCACCGGCTGCGGCTGTCGCCGGCGCTGCGCCGCGAGCTGCTCGCCGCCGGGGTCGCCGGCGGCTTCGGCTCGGTGTTCGGCACGCCGATCGCCGGCTGCGTGTTCGGCCTGGAGTTCGTGGTGCTCGGCCGCCTCGAGTACGACGCGATCGTCCCCGCGCTGGTCGCGTCGCTGGTCGGCGACCTGACGACCCGCGCGATCGGCGAGTTTCACGCCGCCTATCCGATCGCGCCGGCGGTCGAGCTGTCGCCGCTGCTGTGCGGCAAGTGGCTGGTGTTCGGCCTCGCGGTCGCCGCGGTCGCGACCGTGTTCATCGAGCTGACCCACGCGCTCAAGCGCCTGGGCGAGCGCCACGTCGCGCACCTCGGCGTGCGGATGGCGATCGGCGGCGCGGTCGTGGTCGCCGGTTGGCAGCTGCTCGGCACCGACGACTACCTCGGCCTGGGCGGCCCGCTGATCGCGCGGTCGTTCACGCCCGGCGGCGTGCCGGCCTGGGCGTTCGCCGCCAAGCTGGCGTTCACCGCGGTCACGCTCGGCGCCGGGTTCCTCGGCGGCGAGGTCACGCCGCTGTTCGTGATCGGCGGCGCGCTGGGCTGCGCGCTCGGGCCCGTGCTCGGCGTCCCGGTGCCGCTCGCCGCCGGCGTCGGCCTGGCCGCGATGTTCGCGGCCGCGTCGAACACGCCGCTCGCGCTGTCGATCATGGCGGTCGAGCTGCTCGGCGGACGCATGCTGCCGCACGTCGTGATCGTCTGCGTCATCGCCTACCTCGCGACCGGCCACCGCAGCATCTATCCCTCGCAGCTGACGCGGGCTACGCCTCGCGATCGATCCGGCGGCTGACGACGAACGCCACGACGAACAGCTCAGCGTGAAGCTGGGGCCCGAGGCCACGCGCGCGCAGAGCCATCTCTACGACACCGCCAGCGGCGCGAGCCCGCTCACGATCTCGTGCTTCCACGCGGTCGACGCGCTCACCACCACGGTCGCCGAGCTCGACGTCCCGGGCCGCGACCTGCCCGTCGCCGAGGCGCCGGTCGGCAACGTCTATCGCCTCTACGCCCAGCTCGCCGCCGACCTCCGCGACGGCACGCACCACACGCCCAGCTTCGAGCGCGCGCTGCACCAGCACCGCGTGATCGCCGCGATCGAGCACGCCTCGGCGACGCTGGACCGGGCTCCCTAGTTGCGGGCGAGCACGCCGGCGGTGCGCGACGCGTCGGTCGAGGCCCACAGCGCGGTCAGCGCGGCGAGCTGGTCGTCGAGCGTGCCGGCGCCCAGCGCGGCGGCGCGCTGGTAGGCCAGCCGGGCGCGCAGCGGGATCGCGCCGGTGGCGATGCGGGCCGAGCGCGCGGCGGCGCGGGCGGTGCGGGCCGCGGCGACGAGCAGCGGGCGGAGCGCGGTGGGGTCGAGCGCGTGGCGGGCGAGCAGCGCGCCGGCGGCGTGCAGGGCCTCGACGTGGCCGGCGAGCACGAGCAGCTCGCTCGCCGGGGCGTCGCCCCACGCGGCGATCCGGTCGCGCGGCAGGCCGTCGAGCGGCGCGGCGAGCGTGGCGGCGATCGGCAGCGCGGGCTCGGCGATCGCGTGCTGGCGGCGCGCCACGTCGCGCGGCAGCGAGGCCTCCGCGATCAGCGCGTCGATCTGGTCGAGCTGCGCGGCGGCCGCGGCGGCCAGCGAGGCCGCGAGCCGGGTCAGGCGCGGCGGCAGCGCGGCGGTGCCCTGATCCGGCGCCAGCGCGAGCTGCTCGTCGGCGACCGCGGCCTCGCTCGCGGCGCGC
>DASWOO010001185.1:0-2801 GCA_036404335.1 Kofleriaceae bacterium | reverse complement strand
TGCTGGTCCGCGCGGTCGCGGCCGCGCGCGACACCGCCGACGGCCTGGGCTCCGCGCCGTGGGCCGTGCTCGCGCTCGCCGAGCGCCGGCTCGCCGCGGGCGACCTGACCCAGGCGCGCGACCTGGCCTACGAAATCGCGCCGATCATCGACCAGGCCGACGGCAACGAGCCGATCGACGGCCTGGCGATGCGGATCGCGACCCGCGCCCTGGCCCACCGCCAGGTCGATCTGGCCGCCGATGTCTACGAGTTCCTGCGCGAGCGCAGCCCGGCCGACCGCGCGGTGTGGCAGCCGCTGCTGACGATCTACCGCGAGCTCGGCGACGGCGACCGGCTCGGCAGCGTGATCTCGTCGACCCTGCCGAACCTGATGTCGCCGGCCGAGCGCAACGCGCTGCGGCTCGAGCACGTCCGGTTCCTGATCGAGAACCTCAAGCGCCACCACGACGCGCTCGACGTCCTGCGCGACGCGCTGGCCGACGATGCCGACAACCTCGAGGCGGCGGAGATGTACGAGTCCACCCTGCGCCAGCTGGGCGACGACGACGGCATCGCCGAGTTCCTGTGGTCGCGGTTCGACGACGCCCAGCGCCGCGGCCACCGCGACTCGACCGTCGACGTCGCGCTGCGGCTCGGCGACCTGCTGGAGAAGACCGGCTCGCAGGACGCCGTGCGGGTCTACCGCGCGGCGCTGATCGTCGCGCCCGATGATCGCGAGATCCTGCGCCGCGTGGTCGGCCAGCTCGGCGAGCAGGACGCGCCGCGCGAGGGCGCGGTGCTGATGGAGCGGCTGCTCGCGGTCGAGACTCCCGAGCACGCCCCGGCGCTCGCCGGCCGGCTGGCGACGATGTGGGAGGCCGCGGGCGACATGAAGGGCGTGCAGCGCACGCTCGAGCTCGCGCACAAGAGCGCGCCCGACGACAAGGCGATCCACGATCGCCTCGAGCAGTGGTACCGCGATCGCGAGCTGTGGCCGGAGCTGGCCGAGCTGATGACCCACGACGCCGAGCGCGCGACCGATCAGGTCGCCGTCGAGCGGCTGCGCGAGGCCGCGACCGTGTACTCGGGCTTCCTCGGCCAGCCGCTCAAGGCGGCCGAGGTGCTGCGCAAGGCCCGGCAGCGCGCGCCGCACGTCCCCGAGCTGGTCACCGATCACGCCGCGGCGCTTGCCGCCGCCGGCGAGCTCGATCAGGCGCAGCGCGCGATCGGCGAGGCGCTGGCCACCGTCCAGGGCACCGGCCGGACGTCGCTGCTGCTGCTGCGCGCCAATTTCCGGCAGCAGCTGGGCGATGACGCGTCGGCGGTGTCGGACCTGACCGAGGCCTACGAGCTCGACAAGGAGCGCGGCCCCGAGAACCTGGTCAACGGCCTCGAGCGGCTGCGCTCGCGGGCCGAGCGCGACGGCGACCTCGCGACCGAGCGGACCGCGACCCTGAAGCTGGCGCAGCTCCTGGTCGCCAACGGCGAGCTCGAGCGCGGCCGCGCGTTCCTGGTGTCGTGGATCGAGCGCGACCCGCGCGACGCCGAGCCGCTGTACCAGCTGTGCGACCTCGACGAGTCGATCTCGCACTGGGACGGCGTGGCCGCCGCGGCGACCCGCCTGGCCTACGTGACCGAGGGCGACGCGCAGGTCGAGGCCGCGCTGCGCGCCGCGTCGGCGTCGACCCAGGCGGGCCGGCCGGCGGACGCGGTGCCGGTGCTCGAGCTGGTGCACCAGCATCAGCCCGGCGCCGAGGTCGTGCGCGACAAGCTGCGCGAGGTCTACGACGCGGCCGGCGAGTACCGGCTGCTGGCCGGCGTGCTCGTGGCCGACGCCGACCACGGCACCGACCCGGCCGCGCGCTACGCCAACTACAAGCGCGCCGCCGAGCTGTACCTGTATCACCTCGAGGATCCGACGCACGCCCAGGGCCCGGCCCAGCGCGCGCTCGAGCTGTCGCCCGACGATCACGCCGCGCTGATGCTCAACGTCGACGTGCTGATCCAGTCGAACCAGCTCGAGGACGCCGGCCGCACGCTCGAGGCGGCGATCAGCGCGCAGAAGAAGCGCACGCCCGAGCTGGCGGTGCTGCAGCAGCGCATGGGCAAGGTCGCGGCCGCACTCGGCGACCGCGACGGCCAGCTCAACTGGCTGAAGAAGGCGTTCGACGTCGACCGCAAGAACGCCGAGGTCGCGGCCGAGCTGGCGCGGCTGGCGACCGAGATGGGCGACTACGAGCTGGCGCTCAAGCCGCTGCGCGCGATCACGCTGATGGACAACCCGTCGCCGGTGACCCGGCCGATGGCGCTGCTCTGGGAAGCGAAGATCGAGCACGCGCGCGGCAACCGGGCGAAGGCCGAGCTATGGGCGAAGAAGGCGCTGCGCGAAGATCCGCAGTTCCAGGACGCCCAGCAGTTCCTCGACGAGCTCGGCGGCTGAGGAGGGCCGACCTCCGGACGTAAAACGCCGCCCACTGTGGGCGGCGTTGTTCGTTCTACTCACGCACCGAGGATTTCGAACGAGCTGCGAAGGTTCGCGCTCCCGAGCACCGTGATGCCGGTGACGTTGCGGACATTGCCGGTCAGGTCGATGTCGATGCAGTCCGAGCCGGTCAGCACCTTGTTCGGGTACACGATCTGCGACTGACCATTCGCGAACTTGATCTTCACCTGCGCGATCTGGGTCCGGCCCTTGGTCGCTTCGAGCTTCAGCGAGCTCAGCGCCTTCGATCCGTTGAACTTGATCACGTCACGGCCGTTGATCAGCTTGGTGTTCGCGAGGGTCTGCAGCACCGGCGGGCGCTTGACGACCACGACCGGG
>DASWOO010001184.1:0-3339 GCA_036404335.1 Kofleriaceae bacterium | reverse complement strand
GGCAAGACCGGCGAGGGCAAGGGCAAGACCGGCGAGGGCAAGGGCAAGACCGGCGAGGGCGAAGGCAAGACGCCCACTGAGGCCGCTGCCGCCGAGAAGCAAGCCGAGATCGACGACGAGCTCGCGGGCGAGCTCAAGGCGCGCGGCGTCGAAAGCGATCCAATGTTCAAGGATATGGATCGGCAGACCCGCGGCAAGGTCAACACGGCACTCAAGAACGACCCGCTGGCCAAAGCGGGCGATGGTGTGCAAGACGCGGCGACCAAGTGGGCTAAGGACGGTGCCGACGGCAACCCACGTGAGTTCGCCAACCGCTACGAGTACGCGCGCGCCAAGTTCAACGAGATCCGGAACGGCTTGGCATCCGAGTACAAAGGCAAGCCCGACGGAAAGAACTTGCTCAACGACGCTGCGGGCAAGGAGCTTTCGCCCGACAAGCTCGCCAAGGATCTCTCGACAGACAATGCTGCATCGAAGGCACAAGGCCCGGGTGAGAACCTCGACATGTCCAAGCTCCCCGAGAAACCGACTCCCGATGATATCGGTAAGGCGGTGAAAGGACTCGATCGCGTCGGCTTCGAGAGCGAGACGGCGGAGTCGTATCATACTGTCAAGCATCAAGCCGAGCTGCCTGAGCCCAAGCTCGCGGAGAGCCCAGTCGAGAACTATGATGCTTATGCCAAGGACACGATCAAGACTGGCGAGGTGGTCAAGGCAGAGCGCCAGCCCAACGGTTCGATCCAGGTCATCATCCAGAAGACCTACGGCGGGAAGGTGCTCGAGGCAATCCTGTACATCAAGCCCGACGGCAAGGTCACGCTCGCCAGCTATGGTAAGCGCAAAGCGATCAAGTGAAGGTGGCCGCCGATGACTGATTCAACCTCGACCTCCGTGTACCGCGGCTCCAGCGAGGGCGCGATCGCGGCGTTCTTCGAACATGCGAACGTCGCGATGACGTCGAGTGACGCGGCTCGCGTCGAGCAGGCGTTTCGAGACGCGATGGAGCAACTCGTCCTGCTCCACCACTACCAGGCGGTGCACGGTCCGCTGTCGGCCGAGCGGCTGGCCGAGTTCCGGCGGCAGTCGGCGCCGCTCCTGGCGACCTCGCCGCACCTCGGTGCGTACATCTGGCGTGCTCAGTTCCTCGCCGAGGGAGCAAACGAGAACTACTGGTACGAGCTGTCGATGCGGCGCTCGGCGATCCAGCTTGCGATCGACGATTATCCGGGTTGGCCGGTCGCCGATCAAATCAAGCTCGATGACGTCGATGCGCTGGATACCGAGCTACGGCGGGTCGGCCAATTCGACGAGCAAGGTCCCATCGACCCCGCGTATATTCCGCACGACTTGCCGGCCAACCACTGGTGGTGGCACTACCCCGAGCAGTTCAAGTAGCGGCCGGTGCCGCGGGCTACTCGACCAAGCGGGACGCGAGATGGGCCTGCATGGCCTTCGACAAGCTCGGTCGGCGTCGCGAAGAGATCATCAGCGTCCTCGACCTCGGGCTCCGCATCGACACGCAAGGTGGGTTTCGACGCTGCACCTGGCGCCAGGGGACCAAGCAAGCCCTATCGGCGCGCTTCGCACTCCGGCGTGTCGTTCCTGCATACGACGGGACGCACGGCGTCGAGAAGCGCGAGCCGGTATGGCTGCTGATCGAGTGGCGCGACGGCGAAGCCGAGCCAGCGGGTCGGGTTAGTGCGCGGCGACCTGGCGGGTCATGCCGAACTTGTCCTCGGAGGGGCCCTCGGTGGCGTCGGCCGGGGTGTCGAAGGTCAGGGTGTTGGCGCCAGGCTTGATGGTGATCTCGGATTCGGTGGGCTGGGCGCTGTGCTCGCTCCAGGCGCGGACCTTGTACTTGCCCGGGGCGAGGCTGCGGAAGTTGAAGGGCTTGCCGCCGTCGACGACGACGTAGTGGGGGGCGTCGACGACGAGGATGTAGGCCGACATCTTTGCGTGGATGTTGCAGCCGAGGCGGACGATGCCCGGCTTCTCGAACTTGAGCTCGCGGGTGTCGCCGTCCTTGTAGAGGCCGACGTCGAACTTCTTGGTCGGCGAGATCGAGAACACGTTGTGGTAGACGCCGTCGAAGTTGGGGAAGGCGACGGTCGAGCCGGGCGGGACGGCGAGCACGTGGGGCAGGAAGGTCTTGTCGCGCTGCTCGACGACGCGCTGCTTGGGCTTGCGCCTGGGGCTGACGCCGGTCTCGGGGAACAGCATGACGGTGCCGAGGCCGTCGAGCGGCCGGCCGGCGACGGTGATCGTGCCGCGCAGTGACGCCGGGGCCTTCCCGGAAGCGGAGATCGGCGGCTCGTCGACGTCGGAGTTGCCGACCACGGCGGGCTGCGGCCCGGTGTCCTTGGTCTTGACCAGCGGGGTCGTGATCCGGGGCGGCGCGCCGTCGCGGAACGTGGGCGCGGCGGCCGCGACCAGCTTGCTGCCGACCAGGGTCTCGACCCGGGTGAACAGCTGATCGGCGTAGTTGCGCTGGCCGCGCTTGGCGGCGACGATCGCGGCCTGCAGCAGGCCGGCGGCCGCGTCGTCGGTGACCTTGACCGACACCGCGGTCGCCTTGGCGATCGCCGATGGATCGACGGGCTTGAGCCGCGCCGGCGGGGTCACGATCCGCGGCTTGAGCGGGCCGAGCGCGCCGAGCAGCTCGCCCTTCTCCCGGGCCGGGACCTTGAACTTGTCGAGCGTGGCGACCAGGTCGTCGACCAGCGCGTCGAACTCCTCGTCGACCAGCTCCATGCCGGCGTGCGAGGTCTCCATGTCCTGGCCGGTGTACTTGACGTCGCCGCCGGCCGCCATCGACACGAACTCGACCAGCAGGGTCTTGAGCTTGGCCAGATCGGTATTGAGGAAGCGATACTTGATCCGGGCGTCCTCGCCCATGCGATCGACGAAGTCACCGACGACCGCGGTCACCGCCGGCCCGCCGCCGAGCCGGGCATAGAGCGACTGGCCAGCGGGCGCCGCGCTCACCGGCGCGTCGGGCGTGGCGGGACCGGCCGGTGCGGCCGGCGCCGATGGCTTGGCCTTGCCGCCACACGCGATCATGGTGATGCAGGCCAGTGCTGCGAGCTTGTTCACGAATGCCTCCCAGGCGCGGTACGTGCGACAGACATCTTCGGATCAGCGGCCATAGCAGCGCGCGGTGAGCGTGGCGCCGGCCGGCGCGGTGGTCGCGCCGCGGTCGACCGCGATGCCGACGTGGTCGCCCGCCGGGCAGCCCTGGACGTCGGTGTAGAGCCTCCAGCACGGGGCCGCGGCGCCGTCGCTGCACTTGCCGAGCTCGGCCTGGACGCCGCCGGTGGTCTCGGTCACCACGCAGTCGTC
>DASWOO010001183.1:0-3738 GCA_036404335.1 Kofleriaceae bacterium | reverse complement strand
GCGGCGAGCAACACGCCGCTCGCGACCACTGCAGATCTCAGACTCGAGCTCAAGATACGACGAATGGAATCCACGCTTAGCACTCCCTCTGAAGAGGCGCGGACGCTAACACCCCGGGCCCGACGGGCGTCGTCGGCGGGCATCGCGATTGACGCGGTGCAGCGTTCCGCGGCAGGGCGAGGTGATCTCGGGCCCTGCCGCACGCAGTGCAGATTACGTGACATACAGCCAATCTGGCCGGGCTAGCGCTGGACCTGGACGTCGAGCTTGCGGCGCGCCTTGTGACCGACATCGTCGACGACCACGATCGCGTGGGGGCCAGCCGACGGGGTCCAGTACACCCGGTCGTCGGCGCCGGCGCTGCCGACCAGCGCGCCGTCGACGAACCAGGTCAGCCGCGCGGCGCGGGTCGAGGCCGACAGCGGCACCTGCTGGTGCGCGGCGTCGACCCCGGGGATCAGGCTGACGACCTGGCCCTCGCCCGGCGTGGTGATCACCGGCGGGGTCGCCGACAGCTCGCCGGCGCAGTCGGGGTCGAAGCTCGGCGGCTCGGGCACGCTGCGGTGGCGCGCGGTCAGCCAGGCGGTGACCGCGCTGGGCAGCACGACGAATGACCGGCGCTCGTAGTCGTGGCCGGGCTTGCGGCACGCCGGCAGCACGGCGCGGCCGGTCGCGCGATCGACGTCGAAGGCCTGGTGGTACGGGCACGGCGCGGTCGGCACCGCGTGGATCGGCGCCATGACCTTGATCCGGTCGGGGCAGGCCTCGCCGGCGAGGTGGCCCGAGTACGAGCAGATCTCGACCTCGGTCAGGTCGTCGGGCGCCGGCGGCGCGGCCTGAGTCGCCGGCGTGCGGCTGGCCAGGCCCTCGAGCACGTCGAACAGCAGCGGCCCCGCAGCCTCCGAGCCGACCAGCTCGGCGCTCGGCTTGTTGTCGACGTTGCCGGTCCACACCACCGCGGTGTACGCCGGCCCCGAGCCGACCGCCCACGCGTCGCGGAACCCGAAGCTGGTGCCGGTCTTCCAGTGGATCGCCGGCGGCACCCCGGCGAGGTCGCGGCGGCGCGGGAAATCGGGCCGGTCCTTGAGCGACAGCGCCTGGCGGGTCAGCCACGCCGCGCCCGGGCCGAACATCGGCGACGGCGCCATCACCGGGACGGCAGGCGGCTCGCCGGCGACCAGCCGCAGCGGCAGGTGGCCGCCGTCCTCGGCGAGCGTGGCGTACAGCCCGGCGAGCTCGAGCGGGGTCAGCTCGATGCCGCCGACGATCATCGACAGGCCGTACTGCCCGGGCGCCGCGCGCCTGGCGCTGACGCCCATCCGCGCCAGCTCGGCGACGAACCGCTCGACGCCGAGCTGCTGCAAGAGGTCGATGAACGGCAGGTTGAGCGACTTGGACAGCGCGTCGCGCAGGGTCACGAGGCCCGCCCAGTCGCCGTCGAAGTTGCGCGGCCGGTAGGTGCCGTACTGCGACGGGATATCGGCGACCAGGTACTCGGGCAGGGCCAGGCCGCGGTCGACGGCCAGGGCGTAAACGAACGGCTTGAGCGTCGAGCCGGGCGAGCGCGGCCGGTCGAACATCGCGATCTGCCCGCCGTGCTGCGCGTCGGCGAAGTCGAGGTTGCCGACCAGCGCGACCACGTCGCGGCTGCGGTGATCGACCACCACGATCGCGGCGCCGAAGATGTTCTTGCGATGCAGCTCGCCGCGGCGCTGCGCGACCTCGCGCTCGACCAGCGCCTGGGCGCCGGCGTCGAGCGTGGACCGGATGTGCGCGGCGGCCTTGTAGCGGCGGCGCAGCGCGACCGCGGCGTGCGCGGCCTCGCGCGGCATCCGGCGCAGCCGGACCGGCGGATCGGTCGACGTCGCCTCGGCGATCGCGGCGCTGGCGTCGGCGGGCGCGACCACCCCGGCGGCGATAAGCTTAGCCAGGATCTCGTCGCGCCGGCGGCGCAGCCGGTCCTGGTTCGCCGGCCCGGGCGCGTAGCGAGTCGGGCCCTGCGGCACGGCGAGCAGGGTCGCGATCTCGAGCGGCGTCAGGTGGCGCGCGCCGTGGCCGAAGTACGACCACGCCGCCGACTCCACGCCCTCGACGTTCTTGCCGTACGGGGTGCGCGACAGGTAGGCCTCGAGGATCTCCTGCTTGGACAGCCGCAGATCGAGCTGGACCGCGCGGAACATGTCGGCGAGCTTGCTCGGGATCGTGCGCGGCCGCGGCTCGAGCAGCCGCGCGAGCTGCATCGTCAGCGTCGAGCCGCCCGACACCCGCCGGGCGTGGACCAGGTCGGACGCCGCGGCGCGCACCACCGCGATCGGATCGACCCCGGCGTGGTGCCAGAACCGCTTGTCCTCGAGCGCGACCAGCGCCTCGACCAGCCGCGGGTCGACGTCGGCGAGCGCGACCGGCAGCCGCCACTTGTCGTCGCGCGACAGGAACACGTAGGCCGGCGTGCCGTCGCGGTACTCGACGGCGACCGACCAGTCGTCGCGCCGCACCGGCAGCGGCGCGAGCCACGCGGCGATCACCAGCGCGAGCCAGGCGAGGTTGACCGCGGTGATCGCGACCAGCCCGCGCCGCAGCCAGCGGAGCCCGTTCAGAGCGTCTTGCCGGTCCACGGGCCGCCGACCACCGCGGTGCCGCCCTTGGCCCGCGCCCACAAGCTCGCGTCGTACATCGCCTCGGCCTCGACCGGCGGGATCGTGAACTTGCCCGACGTCACCGCGCGCACCGTGTAGATCACGCGCCGCACGGTCTTCGCCGGCATCGTGCCGAACGCCTCGAGGTGATCGTCGCGCATGTTCATGAAGTCGGTCTGCCACGCCATGTTCGGGTCGACCCAGTCCGCCGGCACCGAGCGGCCCAGCCGCGGGTTCTCGATCTCGTAGCCGGCGGGCAGCCGGTCGACCAGCGCGATGTTCTGGATCTCCGCCGAGCTGGTGTTGGTCAGGTCGACCTCGACGAACAGCAGGTCGCCGAGCTTGATCGAGCCCTGCGCGGGATCGATCACCGCGCCCTCGACGTCGTGGTAGGTCCGCGTCACGGTCAGGCCGTTGCCGCCGACCTTGTAGTCGCCGCCCGGCCGCACACCGCTGCTGTTGACCACCAGCCACATCCCGGCCGCGCTGGCCGGCACATCGAGCGTCAGCTGCTTGTACTCGCTCGCGCGCGCCACCGACCAGGCCTTGTCGTTCGACGCGTGCTTGCCCGCCCGCGCCTTGATCGTCTGGCCGTCGGCGGTGAACGTCCCGGCCGCGACCGCGCCCTTGGTCGCCATCGCCGTCACCCACTTGCCGAGGCCGGTCACGCCCCACACCAGCTCCTGGGTGTTGTACCAGTACGACGCCTGGCCCTGGAGGCCCTCGGCGACGCGGGTCGCCAGCAGCTCGCCCGCCGGGTCGTTGCCAAACAGATCGAAGAACGTGCTGAGCATCAGCCCGCGCCGCCGGCGATCCGAGTAGAAGCTCCAGCTGTTGATCCGCTCGTCGGCGATCGGCGAGGTGTCGACGGCCTTGAGATCCTTGGTGTAGCGGCGATCGCCGGCGAGGAACAGCGCGGCCTTGAGCATGTAGAGATCCTCGGCCTGCTCGCCGGTCGCGGTCGCCGGCAGCTTGCCGATCAGGTTCAGCACCCGCGCCTTGTGGCCCTTGCCGGCGCGCGCCAGCACGTAGTGCAGGTACGCCTCGGACTGCTCGTCATAGTGATTCCACTTCTCGTGGTGGACCTGCACGCCGCGCTCGT
>DASWOO010001182.1:0-3984 GCA_036404335.1 Kofleriaceae bacterium | reverse complement strand
ACCAGGCGATCATCCTCGATCTGTACGAGGGCCCGCACGCCGCGACCCAGCGCACGGACGACCCGTTCTACGGCAGCGAGGCGCTGTCGCGCAGCCGCGCCGCGCTCGCCCCCGGCGGCGTCCTCGCGGTGTGGTCCGAGGATCCGGACCCGGCCTTCAAGCGCCGCTTCGAGCACGGCTTCGACGTCGCGACCCACCGCATCGGCACGGTCCGCAAGCACGTCGTCTATCTCGGCCGCAAGCCCGCCGCGCCGCCCGCCGCGCGTCCGGCGCGCGGACGACCCCGTTAGCGCGCCCATCCTGCCCTCGGTGCGGCCGGTCACGAGCCGTCCGCGGGCCCGGGCTCGCCCGCTCGAGCCGCCGGCGCCGCGGCCCCGTGCTCGCCCGATCGAGCCGGCTCAGGGCCGGACCGTCGTGTCCTGGGTCGCCGTGTTGTTGGCCAGGTTCGGATCGGTCGACGTCCCGCTCACCGTCGGGGTCGCGACGATCGAGAACCCGCCGGGGCTCGGCGCCTTCCAGACCAGCGTGATCACGGGCGCCGCGGCGCCGCTGGCCAGCGTGGCGTCGCGCGTGCAGGTCAGGGTCGACGACGGCGCGGGGCACACCCATCCGGTGCCGACCGCGTTGAAGAACGTGCCGTTGGCCGGCAGCTGGGTCACCACCTTGACGCCGGTCGCCGGGTCCGGCCCCGCGTTGCTCACCGCGATCGTGTAGGTCACGCAGTCGTTGCTGGTGCAGCCGGCCGTGGTCGTGCCCTGCACCGGATCCGGCGAGTCGACGATCGTCACCGACAGATCCGCGAACAGGTTGGCCAGCGTGTCGCTCGACACCGCGTTGTTCGCCGTGCTCGGGTCCGAGGTCGCCGAGCTGACCTCGGCGAGGTTGGTCATCGTCCCCGCGGTCGCCGGCGCGGTCGCGACGATCGTGATCGCCGGCGCCGAGCTCTGCGGATCGAGGCTCGCGATCGTGCACACCACCTGGCTGCCGCTGTCGCCGCAGCTCCAGCCCGTGCCGCTCGCGCTCACGAACGTCGTGCCGGCCGGCAGGCTGTCGGTCACCTCGACCGCCGTCGCCGCGGTCGGGCCGGCGTTGGCGACCGCCAGCGTGTACGCGAAGTTGGTCCCGACCCGCACGGGGTTCGGGGCCTCGCTCGCCGCGATCGACAGGTCCGCCGAGTCGAACACGCTGGTCGAGGTCGACGCCGTGTTGTTCGACTGCACCGGGTCCGCGGTCGACGCCGACACGCTCGCCTGATCGACCAGCGCGCCGTCGGTCGGCGGCGTGGTGATCTGGATCGCGATCGACGGCGCCGAGCCGACCAGCAGCGTCGCGCGCGTGCACGTCACGATCTGGCCGGCGAGCGCGCAGGTCCAGCCGATGCCGGTCGCGCTGACGAACTGGACGTTGCCGTCAGGCAACCGGTCGGTGACCGTCAGGTTGGTCGCGTCGCGCGGCCCCAGGTTGGTCACGCCGATCGTGTAGGTCAGGGTCGAGCTCGCCGCCGCGGTGGTCGGCGACGCCGACAGGGTCAGCGACAGGTCCGACGGCGCGTTGACCACGGTCGCCTGGCTCGCCGTGTTGTTGGCCGAGCTCGCGTCGGCGGTCGCCGACGACACCGTCGCGGTCGCGGTGATCGTGCCGTCGGTGCTCGGCGCCGTGGTGTCGATCGTCACGCTCGGTGCCGCGCCGACCGCCAGCATCGCGGTCGTGCACGTCACCTGCTGGCCGATCGCGCTGCACGACCAGTTGATGCCGGTCGCGCGGACGAACGTCGCGCCCGCCGGTAGCTGAGTCACGAGCTGGACCGCGCTGGCCTGGCTCGGGCCGGCGTTGCTGACCGCGACGGTGTACTGCAGGTCCCCGCCGGTGGTCACCGGGTCGGCGGAGTCGGCGATCGTCACCGACAGGTCGGCCGCCGACAGCACGGTGGTCGTCGCCGTCGTCGTGTTGTTGGCCGCGGTCAGATCCGAAGATGTCGACGTGACCGTCGCGGTGTTGGTCAGGCTCGTCGCCTCGCTCGGCGCCTGGACCGCGATCGTGATCGTCGGGGCCGCGCCGACCAGCAGGGTCGCGCGGGCGCAGCTGACGACCTGGCCCGATTGCTGGCACGACCAGCCGCTGCCGCTCGCGCTGATGAACGTCACGTTGCCGGCCGGCAGGTTGTCGGTGACGGTGATGCCCGACGCGGTGTTCGGGCCGTTGTTGGTCACGTCGATCGCGTACTCGAGGGTGTGGCTCGCCAGCACCGGATCCGGCGAGTCGCCGACCGCGATCGACAGGTCGGACGCGGCGTTGACCGAGGTCGCCGTGGTCGCGGTGTTGTTGTCGGTCGCGCCGTCGGGCGTGGTCGCCGTGACCTGCGCGGTGTTGCTGATCGTCCCGCCGCTGGTCGGCGCGGTGGTGTGCAGGGTCACCACCGACGACGCCTGGACGGCGAGCGACGGGATCACGCAGCTGACGTCCTGGTTGTCGGCCGTGCACAGCCAGTCGGTGCCGCTCGCGCTGACGAAGCCGACCCCGGCCGGCAGGGTGTCGTGCACGGCGATGCCGGTCGATCCGCCCGGGCCATGGTTGGTCACGGTGATCGTGTAGGTCAGCGCGCCGCCGGCCGCGACCGGATCGGGCGCGTCGCTGATCGTCACGCCGAGGTCGGCGGGCGTGAGCACGACCGCGGTCGCCGTCGCGCTGTCGTTGGTCGCGTCGGGATCGGCCGTGCCGGACTTGACCGACGCCGTGGTCTGGATCGAGCCGCCGGTCGGCGGCGCGGTGATCCGGACCGCGATCGACGGCGCCGGGCCGACCAGCAGCGCGGCGCGCGTGCAGGTCACGACCTGGCCGGCCGCCGCGCAGGTCCAGCCGATGCCGGTCGCGTCGACGAACGACACGTTGCCCGACGGCAGCCGCTGGGTGATCTCGAGGTTGGCGGCGTCGAGCCCGCCGCGGTTGGTGACGTCGATCGTGTAGGTCAGCGTCGCGCTGGCCGCGACGGGGTTCGGCCCCGCGGTGATCGCCAGCGCGAGATCGGCGCCGGTCATCGCCGCGTCGGGCGCGGCCGCGCCGGCGTCGCGGTGCGGGGCGTCGGTCGCCGCGTCGATCAGCACCGGCTGGAGCGGCTGGAAGTTATCGTCTCCGCCGGCACACGCCGCGGCGGCGAGCGCCACGGCCAACGCAAGTCTGGTCATCTGGGCAAGTCCTCGGGCTGGGATGGGTGGCTCAACGGGCGGCGCGCGGGCGGCGCGCTCCGGACAGCAGGCGCTGGACCTGGGCGCGCGCCTGGCCCTCGGCGGTGGCGCAGCCGGTCGCGAGCGCGTGGCGGTAGGCGACGCGCGCCATGCGCTGCGCGCCGTCGTGCTTGCCGAGCGTGTCGTACAGGGCCGCGAGCACGGTCTCGATCCGCCAGCCCTGCGCGGTGATCGCGGCGTCGTGGAGGAACGGCGGCGCGAGCCGGGCCAGCGCGGCCTCGAGGCCATCGACGGCGAGCCCGACGCAGTGCTCCGCGATCTGCGTCTGCGCCCGGCTCAGCGCCTCGGCGATCACCGCGTGCGGGTCGGCGAGCGGCGGCGGCGCGACGGTCGCGAGCGGCACCCGCATCCGGGTCAGCGTCGTGCGCTCGAGCCACAGCTCGGAGCCGCGCGGAAACGGCCGGGTCCGGTCGGCGATCGACACCCCGGCCATCGCGGCGGCCAGCGCCTCGGCGAACGCCGCGACGCTCGCGAACCGCTCGGCGGGCGACGGATCCAGCGCGCGGACCAGCACGTGATCGACCGCGGCCGAGATCTGGCGGCCGGGCGCGCGGCGCGACGGCGGCTCGACGTCCTCGGACAGCTGGCGGGTCAGGATCGTCGAGATGTGGCCGGAGTACGGCGTCGTGCCGGTCAGCATCTCGTAGATGATGGTCGCCACCGCGTAGATGTCGGCGGCGATGGTCGGCGGCGTGCCGGCGATCAGCTCGGGCGCCATGTACGCCGGGGTGCCGGCGACCAG
>DASWOO010001181.1:0-3207 GCA_036404335.1 Kofleriaceae bacterium | reverse complement strand
GGCCGGCTGCCGCGCCGACTGGCCGCACACCTACGACTACGCGTTCACCACCGACGGCACCGTCGACATCGCGTCGGATCGCGCGTGGCACTCGATCGCGGTGACCGCGCGGCCGGCGACCGCCAAGCTGCGCCACGTCGCGGTGCCGCGCGAGCAAGCCGACGTGTTCCGCATCGCGGTGGTCGCCAACCCGCTCGCCGGCCCGCTGCTGCCCGGGCCGATCGACGTCTACGACCGCGGCAACTTCCTGGTGACCAGCTCGGTCGAGCACACGCCGCCGGGCGCGACCGTCGAGGTCGGCCTGGGGGTCGACGCCCAGGTCAAGCTGGCGCGCAACACCGAGTTCCGCGAGGAGACCACCGGCATGCTGCGCGGCGGGCTGCGCTTGCACCACGCGATCAAGATCGACATCGACAACCTGTCGGAGCGCACCATCGAGCTCGAGGTCCGCGAGCGCGTGCCGGTGACCCGCGAGGGCGACGACGACGTCGAGGTCATCGCCGGCAAGGTCGAGCCGGCCTGGGAGCGGTGGACGCCCGACCCCGACGCGCCGCGCGACCGCCGGCTGCGCGGCGGGTTTCGCTGGCGGCTGACGCTGCCGGGCCGCAGCAAGCGCACGCTGCGCGCCGCGTACGAGGTGAAGATCGCCGGCAAGCACGAGCTGGTCGGCGGCAACCGGAGGGAAGCGTGAGCCAGGTGATCGAAGCGCCGATCGCGCAGGTGACGGTGCTCGAGGATCGCGCGTCGATCGTGCGGCGCGGCCGCGCGACCCTGCCGGCCGGGCAGCACCGCGTGGTCGTCGAGCGGGTCGCGCCGGTGCTGGTCGACAAGACCCTGACCGCGGTGGCCTCGGGCGCGCGCGTGCTCGATGTGCGCTGCGAGCGCTACCTGGCGCCGTGGCGCGATCCGGCCGCCACCGAGGGCCGGTCGGGCGACGAGCTGATCGCGGCGCTGACCGCCGAGCGCACCCGGCTCGACGCCGAGCGCGACGACGCGCTGGCCCGGATCGCGGCGGCGCGGGCCGAGCTGGCGGCGCTCGCCGAGGTCGCGACCGCGGCGATGCGCGAGCTGGCGACCGCGGCGAGCCGGGCGGTGGGGGTGCAGGGCGCCGCGGCGCAGCTCGCCGCGCTCGACGCCGCCGACGCCGAGGCCCGGGTCCGGCTGGTCGCCGCCGAGCTGGCGTCGCGCGACCTCGAGCTGGCGCGGCGCCGGCTCGACGCGCGGGTCGAGCGCGCCGAGGCCGAGGCCGGCACGCAGGCCGCGCGGCTGGTCGTCGATCTGCACGTCGACGCGCCGGCCGACGTCGAGCTGACGCTCGGCTACATCGCGCCGGGCGCGGCGTGGCGGCCGTACCACCGCGCGGTGCTGACCGGCGGCGCTGGGCCGAGCGTCGAGTGGCAGACCACCGCGTGCGTGTGGCAGGCGACCGGCGAGGCCTGGCCGGCCGTCCAGCTCGTGTTCTCGCTCGAACGCTCGTCGCTCGGCGTCGAGCCCCCGGACCTGGTCGACGACGAGCTGAGCGCGCGCCGCCGGCCCGACACCGTCACCGTCGAGGCGCGCGATCAGGAGCTGCAGACCACGGGCCTGGGCGGCGGCAGCGCGGGCCCGTTGCAGGTGCCGGGCATCGACGACAACGGCCTGGGCATCACGCTGTCGGCGGCGCGCGCGACCGTCGCCGCCGATGGCGCGCCGCACCGCATCCCGGCCGGCGGGTTCACCGCCAAGGCCGAGCTCGATCTGCTCGCGATCCCGCTGCGCTCGCCGGCGGTGCACCAGCGCGCGCGGCTGGTCAACGGCGCCGGGCCGCTGCTCGCCGGTCCGGTCGACCTCGTGATGTCGTCGGGCTACGTCGGCCGCGCCGAGATCGGCTTCATCGCCGGCAACGAGCAGCTCGCGCTCGGGTTCGGCCCGGCGTCGGACCTGCGCGTCCACCGCAGCGAGGCCCGCGAGCGCGACGACGCCGGCCTGCTCGGCGGCTGGAACGTGACCACGGTGCGGGTCGCGCTGCGGCTGTCGAACCTCGGCGCCCAGCCGCGGACGATCACCGTCACCGAGCGCGTGCCGGTGTCCGAGGTCGAGCAGGTCGAGATCCAGGTCTCGCCGCCGAACGCGTATTTGCTCGGCGTCGACGACAGCCCGGGCGGCGAGCAGATCGCGCAGGTCACCGCGCGCGCGATCGACGAGCGCGGCCTGGTCACCTGGACGGTCGAGCTCCCGGCGCTCGGCCGGCGCGCCGTCACTCTCGAGTACCGCGTGCGCTCGCAGCGCGGGGTCGCCGGCCTCCCGTGAGCGCGCTGCCCAACATGGACATGCTCGCCAATCGGGTGCGCAAGAACGCGCGGCACCTCGGCAAGTGGGCCCGGCGCGAGCAGGTGACCTGCTGGCGGATCTACGACCGCGACATCCCCGAGCTGCCGCTCACCATCGACACCTACGACGGCGCGCTGGTGATCAACGACTACCGCGCGTTCGAGCGCGATCCCGACGAGGAAGAGGCCTGGCTCGACGCCGCGGTCGCCGCGGTCAAGGACGCGATGGCGGCGCCGGAGGTGTTCCTCAAGCGCCGCGAGCGGCTCGCCCACCACGGCGCCGGTCAGCAGTACGAGCGCCAGGCCGACCGCGGCGCGTGGCGCGTGGTCCACGAGGCCGGCCACAAGCTGCGAGTCAACCTGTCGGACTACGTCGACACCGGGCTGTTCCTCGATCACCGGATCACCCGGCAGCGCGCGGCCGCCGAGCGGGCGACGACCATGCTCAACCTGTTCGCCTACACCGGCGCGTTCTCGGTCCACGCGGCGGCCGCGGGCATGCAGACCACGACGGTCGACCTGTCGAATACCTATCTCGACTGGGCCGGTCAGAATCTGCAGTTGAATGGCCTGTCCGGCGAGCTGGTCCGCGCCGATGTCCGCGAGTACCTGGCCGAGGCCCGCCAGGCCGGCCGGCGCTGGGACCTGATCGTCGTCGATCCGCCGACGTTCTCCAACTCCAAGCGGATGGACACCACGTTCGACATCCAGCGCGATCACGCGGCGATGCTCGACGACGTGCTCGCGGTGTGCGCGGGCGTGATCTGGTTCTCGACCAACCGCCGGCGGTTCAAGCTCGAGTGGTCGCACCCCGCGGTCGAGATCACGGATCAGACGCACGCCACGATCCCGCCGGACTTTCGCGATCAGAAGGTCCACCACGCGTATCGGATCGCGC
>DASWOO010001180.1:0-3010 GCA_036404335.1 Kofleriaceae bacterium | reverse complement strand
GATCCGCGGCGCCGAGTCGGCGAGCCAGGCGTAGCGGCCGTGCATCGGCTCGTCGAAGCCGTACGGCGACTGGTGGATCACCAGGCCCCCGGTCAGCACGTAGTGCCGGCCGCGCAGGTCGCGCGCGTCGAGCGGCGCGGCGCCGGCGATCCGATCGGCGCGCTCGATCATGCCGCGGATCGTCTCGATCAGCGCGGGCGCGTCCGGCGGATCGTCGGCGCCCGCGGTCGCCAGGAGCGGCAGCTGGCCGCGGGTGACGTCGAGCCGGCCGGACATCGCGGCGTTGAACGCGTACAGGTAGCGGCACAGGAAGCTCCGCGCCCGGAGCGCCGCGTGATCATCGAGCACGCCGAACGCGTCGGGGTAGGCCTGTGCGCTCTCGAGCGCCGAGACCAGCTCGCAGGTGACCTCCTCGCTATCGCCGACCAGCGCCAGGCAGCGCCATAGCACGACCGCCGCGATCGCCGGCGCGCCGGCGTCGATCAGCGCATAGCCCAGGTCGTATAGCCGGTCGGGGCTGTCCGGATCTCGGACCGCGCCATCGGCGAGCTCGGCGAGCTGCGGCGCGCCGCGATGCCGGGCGAGCTCGGTGATCAGCGCGAGCCAGCGCGGCAGCTCGGCCTCGGGGATCGCCTTGCCGGCCGGCCAGCCGAGCTCCGCGCGCAGCTGATCGAACGCGCCGCGATCGTCGCCCGCCGCGAGCAGCGCCGCGATCGCCGCCGGGTCCGTCATGCCGGCCGGGCGTCCGGGCCGGCGCCAGTCAGCTGGGCCGACGCCTGCCACAGCGCCGCGCGCATCGCCGCGTCGCGCGCGTTGACCGCAGGCTGGGTCTGCACGCCCTCGCTGAAGTAGCTGCCCGATGGCGCGGTGATGCCGTCCTCGCCGGCGAGCCGCACCGACGTCCGGGCGCCGGTCTCGGCCGCGGCGCCGGCGATCGGCCCGAAGCCCTGGCGCAGGAGCTTGGTGCCGATCACGCCGGGGTGCAGCGCGTAGGCGACCAGCTTGTCGGGCGCGTGGGCCTCGGCGAGCGACATCGCGTGCATGACGTTGGCGAGCTTGGACATCGCGTACGCCGCGTAGCCGGTCCAGCCGCGCGCCAGGGTGAGATCGTCGAGGTGGATCCGGCCGCGGGTGTGGGCGATCGACGCCACGTTGATCACCCGCGACGGCACGCCGGCGGACGCGCTGGCCTCGAGCCGGGGCGCGAGCAGCTCGGTCAGCAGGAACGGCCCCAGGTGGTTGACCGCGAACGTCAGCTCGACGCCGTCGGTCACGACGCGGTCGGTCGCGAAGATCCCGGCGTTGTTGATCAGCACGTGCAGCGCCGGGAACCGCGCCAGGATCTGCTCCGCGCCGCGGCGGACCGCGACCTGCGAGCCGAGGTCGAACGACACGCCCTCGAGCTCGGCGCCGGGCAGCTCGTCGGTCAGCTGGGCCAGCGTCGCGTCGAGCCGCGGCTTGGTCCGGCCATGCAGGATGACCTTCATGCCGCCGGCCGCCAGCGCGCGCGCGGTCGCACGACCGATGCCATCGGTCGATCCGGTGACGAGGACAACCCGGCGATCCGTCATATCGCCGACCATAGATGATTTCGCAGCGCTCGGCACGGCTTGCCAGCCCGCCAAGATCCGGGGTAGGCATGGCCGACCATGGCACTGTCCGTCGGGATCGTCGGCCTCCCCAACGTGGGCAAGAGCACCGTGTTCAACGCCCTCACCGCCGGTAAGGCCGAGGCGGCGAACTACCCGTTCTGCACCATCGATCCCAACGTGGGCGTCGTGCCCGTCCCCGACGAGCGGATGAAGCGGATCGAGAAGCACATCAAGACCCAGAAGATGATCCCGGCGATCGTCGAGATCGTCGACATCGCCGGCCTGGTCGCGGGCGCGTCGCAGGGCGAGGGCCTGGGCAACAAGTTCCTCGCCAACATCCGCGAGACCAACGCGATCCTCATGATGGTCCGCTGCTTCGAGGACCCCAACGTGATCCACGTCGCGGGCTCGGTCGATCCGATGCGCGACATCGACGTGATCGACCTCGAGCTCGCGCTGTCCGACCTCGAGTCGGTCGAGAAGCGGCTCAAGAAGGCCCAGGGCGCGGCCAAGACCGGCAACAAGGACGGCAAGGCCGAGCTGGCGCTGGTCGAGAAGGTCCACGCCCACCTGGCGAACGGCAAGGCGGCGCGGTCGCTGGCGCTCTCGGACGACGACAAGAAGCTCGTCGCCGGGTTCGGCCTGCTCACCACCAAGCCGGTCCTGTACTGCTGCAACGTCGGCGAGTCGGACCTGCCGGACGGCAATGCCTGGAGCGACAAGGTCCGCGACCGGGCCAAGGCCGAGGCCGCGGGCGTCGTGATCCTGTGCGGCAAGGTCGAGTCCGAGCTGGCCGAGGTCGGCGAGGAGGACCGCGGCGAGCTGCTGGCGTCGTACGGGCTCAAGGAGCCGGCGCTCGCGACCCTGGCGCGCGAGTGCTACCGCCTGCTCGGCCTGCAGTCCTACTTCACCGCCGGCGAGAAGGAGATCCGCGCCTGGACGGTCAAGAAGGGCGCGAGCGCGCCCGAGGCCGCCGGCGTGATCCACACCGACTTCGAGAAGGGCTTCATCCGCGCCCAGGTCTACGGCCTGGCGGACCTCGAGCAGCACGGCACCGAGGCCGGGATCAAGTCCGCCGGCAAGCTGCGCATGGAAGGCAAGGAGTACGTCGTCCAGGACGGCGACATCATGCACTTCCTGTTTAATGTATAAGGGGCCTTCCCGCCCCCTCTGGGCCGGCAAAGCCGGCCCATTCACCCCTCCGCGCGTCGGGTCGCGCGATCAAGCCGGCGCGTCGGGTCGCGCGGTCAAGCCGGCGCGTCGGCGCGAACGGTCAGGTCGGCGCGGGCTCGTCGTGCCACAGCACGATGCCGCCGAGCAGGCCGGCGACGTTGGGCGTCACGGTCACGTTCGGCGGTAGCGTCAGCTTCAGGTGCTTGGCGTTGCCGCCGCCGAGGTAGAGCCGGCGCGGGTTCCAG
>DASWOO010001179.1:0-8379 GCA_036404335.1 Kofleriaceae bacterium | reverse complement strand
TGCCGTGGCCGATCCGCTCGAACCCGACGTCGTAGGTCCGGCGCTCGCCGCCCAGCGTCAGCTCGAGCTCGGCGCGCTGGCCGGCGCCGGTGCGCAGCACGCGGCCGGCGAGGTCGATCAGCGGGCCGCCCTGGCCCGGGCCGAGCAACTCGGCGAACCGCGGCGAGCCCGGCGCGAGCGCCTCGCCCAGGACGTAGCCCCAGGTCATGGTCAGCCGGGCGTCGAGGCTGAGCACGAGCATCGGCGCGGTGCGCAGCGCCAGCTCGAGCCGCGCGGCGAAGGCCTGGAGCTGACCTCGGTCCGGCGGCGCGAGTCGACCGCGTCGCGCAGGTCGGTGACGTCGACGAAGGTCAGGACCACGCCGTCGATCCGGTCCTCGATCGAGCGTCGGTCGCGGGGCCGCGCTGGTCGCGGACGATGGCGGCGAGCCGCGGCGCGATCGCCGCGAGGTCGAGCACCATGTCGACCACGCCGGCCGCCTCGCTGCCGCCCGGGATCTGCAGGATCGTGAGCCCGCCGGCCTCCTTGAGCTGCTTGATGCCGATCAGGCCGTCGTCGCCCTGACCGTCGAGCAGCACCCCGGCGCCCTGCGCGCCGTGCTCCTCGGCGAGCGACCGCAGCAGGCGATCGATCGGCGGCCGCGGGTCGTTGCTGTTCGTGACCAGCAGCTCGCCGCGCTGGAACGCGCCCTCGCCGTCGGCCGGGAGGACGTAGATCCGATCGGGCTCGAGCGCGACCCGGCCGCGCGCCACCACCACCGGCCACGGCGACACCGCGGCGAGCCGGTCGGCCAGCGCCGGCTCGGTCGGGCAGGCGATGACCAGCACGAGCTCGCCGCGCTCGGGCAGGGTGCGCACCAGCGTCTCGACCGCCGCGGCGGTGCTGGCGCCGACCACGACGGTCATCGCAGATCGGCGATCGGTGACCATCGCGGTAATCTCGGCGATGGCGGAGGTCGGTGCCAGGGCGCGCGCGCGAAACAGCCTCAGCTCGCCATCGCGTGCCTGGCCGCGAGCGCCCGCGCGCCCTGGAACAGATCGCGCGACGACGACGCGGCCCAGCGAACCACCGAGCCGCGCCGGACCGCGTCATCGACGAACGCCAGCACCAGGACGACCGCGGCCAGCTCGATGCGCGTGACCTCCTCGGCGTTGATCACGTACGTGCCGGTGGCCGGGACCAGCTGCTGGAGACAGTGGAGCGTGGGCTGGAGGGATGCGCGAGAGACCGCGCCCGACAGCACCAGCTGGACGAGGGGCAGGCGTGCTGAGAAGTCCGTCATCACTTCGATGACTCGGCCACAGCTACAGCTTTATGTTGGGGGTGTGGTTTTGGCCTGGGTACCTTCGGGGTAGGTTTCCTGCAGACAGGGCCCGATACGATCATCGCCGATGGACGACGGCGTCCTTGGCGATCCGGTCGAGCGGCCGCACCCGGTCGACTCCGCCGCGCTTGATCGCCTCGGCCGGCATGCCGAACACGACGCAGCTCGCCTCGTCCTGCGCCACGGTGAACGCGCCGGCCTGCTTCATCTCGAGCAGGCCGCGCGCGCCGTCGTCGCCCATGCCGGTCAGGATCACGCCGACCGCGTTGGCGCCGGCGTAGCGCGCGGTCGAGCGGAACAGCACGTCGACCGCGGGGCGGTGGCGATTGACCAGCGGCCCGTCGGTGACCTCGACGTAGTAGCGCGCGCGGCTGCGTTTGAGCCGGCCGTGCAGCATGGTCAGTTTGCCGTCGGGCATCTTGATGCCCAGCGCGCTGTGGTGGCGGTCACGACGCGGCGGCCTCGTCGGCCACGAGCAGCGCCTGGTCGGTCGCGAACACCCGGGCGATGTCGAGCACGATGATGAACTGCTCGCCCTTCTTGCCCAGGCCCTCGATCATGTCGGCGCGCCAGCGCATCGCGATCCGCGGAGGCTCGCGCAGCTGGCCGCGCTCGAGCTCGAGCACCTCGTGGACGCTGTCGGCGATGCCGCGGACCACGGCGAGCTCGCCGTCGAGCTCGAGCTCGAGCACGACGATCCGGGTGTTGACCGTGTCGGCGGTCGGCGGCAGGCCGAACTTGTGGCGCAGGTCGACGACCGGGATCGCGCTGCCGCGGACGTTGACCACGCCGCGCATGTAGGGCGGCGCGGTCGGCACGCGGGTGATCTCGGTGAGGTCGAGGACCTCGCGGACCCCGGCGACATCGATGGCGAACAGCTCGTCGCCGAGCTTGAACGTGATGTAGGACGTGAGCGAGCTGGTCATGGCGGGGGCTCCTCAGGAGTGGCGAGCGAACAGCTCGTCGTCATCGCTGGGCGGCGCGCCGAGGTCGAAGCCGCGCGGCGCCGGGGCGGGCGCGTGGGCGGCGACGCTGCGGGTCGGCTTGCCGGACTTGTGGCCGGCCCGGGGCCCGGGGCCGAGCCGCGGGATCCGGGTCGACACCGGGCGCGACGGAGGTCTGCAGCCGCTGGGCCTGGCTCGACAGCTCGCTCGCGGTCGCCGCCATCTGCTCGGCGGCCGAGGCGTTCTGCTGGGTGACCCGGTCGAGGTCCTGCAGCGCCTTGTTGGTCTGGTCGATGCCGGTCGACGGCTCGCGGCTCGCGGCCGAGACCTCCGAGCGTGTGGAACGCCCGGAACAGCTGATTGATCAGCTCCTCGTCGCCCGGCGTGGACTCGAGCGCGAGGATCGCTGCCTGGCTTGGGATCGTCATGGCACGCCCAGCAGGCGCCTGTGACGAATCGACCGTGGTCCCCCGGCGTTCAGGCGAGTGGGTCGCCCGCGCCGGTAGCGATGGGGGCCCTACTGGTTATCGACGCGCGCTTCGATCACGGCCTGGACCGGCGTCGCGACGTCCGACAGCAAGTCGTAGCCGGTCGCGGCCTCGACGGCGTCGACCGACACGCGGAACGTCTTCCAGTCGGCGCCCAGGCTGATCTTGCTGTCGTCGTTGGGCATCATCACCGCGATCACCCGCGTGCTGGTGGTGACCGCGCCCGGGCCGGCGCCGACGCTGTCCATCACGATCGCGACCTTCCAGGTCTTGTCGGGCACGACCAGGCCGTCGCCGACGATCTTCGAGCCTGCGCTGAACGTGCCGCCGGCGATCACGTAGATCTCCTTGCCCGAGCTGACGAGGTCGCGCAGGTAATTCTCGAGGCCGACCCACGGGCCGCGGTTGTTGTTGCCGGCCTGCGGCACCATGTTGGTCAGGTAGAACGTCTGCTGGTTCGCCGCGGTGGTCTTGGTGCGATCGGCCGACGGGCACATGTGGCCGCGGTCGTAACCGCTGCCGCTGTAATCGGCCAGCGTGGCCTGAGCCTCGCCGGCGGGGAACGTGTCGTCGACCCGGAAGTCGTCGCTGCGATCGATGGTGCCGAGGTAGCTGGTGTTGATCTCCCAGCTGACCCAGTTGGGCACCTTGCGGCCGGCGTTGTACGACTCGACGTACCCCGACTTGACCGACAGGAACGCGTCGGGCGTGGTGCTCGACGCGGCCGCCGGCAGGCCCATCGTGGTGTGCTTGCTGACCGCCGCGCCGCTGCCGTCGCCGCCACCCCCGTCGCTGCCGCTGCCACCACCGCCACCGCTGAAGTCTCCGATCGCGATGTCGTCGATGTTGATCCGGTTGCCGCCGCCGTCGAGCTTGCGGATGTCGAGCCGGACCGTGCCGCTGAGGTTGACCGCGAACGTCGCGGTCGAGAACGCGCCGGCCGAGGTCGAGCGCGACGCGCCGACCTGACTCCAGCTGCCGCCGCCGTCGGTCGAGGCGAACAGGCCCCAGGTGCCGCTCGCGTCGCTGCCGTAGCTCGCGTAGTGCATCGTCACCGTGCCGGCGCCGGCGGTGCGATCGAACTGCATCGTGATGTGGCCGCTGTTGCGCAGCCGCGCCGACTTCGCGCCGGTGCGGACGTCGGTCGCCAGCGTGCCGATCAGCGCGTCATCGAGCCGCCACACGCCGGAGCCGAGCGTGACGTTGGCCGCGGCGTACGAGGTCTTCGAGCCGCCCTCGAAGCCTTCGGTCAGGGTCACCGCCGACGACGACTCGCCGACCGTCGGCTCGTCGAGCTCGGGCGCGAACGCCCCCGCACAACCGGTGACGCCGGCGCCGAGGCTCAGCGCGAGCGCGAGCGGAACGAGAAGCAGCTGGCGAAGTCGCATTCGTCGGGCCTTTCGCGAGAGAGGGAGCCCGATCGCAATAACACGCACCTGACGCTGAATGCGAAGTTGAATGGCGCGCGACGGTCAGTTTTTCCGGGTCAGCGCCGACGCATCGAGCCAACGCATTAATAACTGTGCCGCACGTGACACTGCATCGTCACCATGCAGTGTACTCAGCACCTCGCAGATCTCTCCAAAGCTCGCCCCGGTGGAGATCTGCACCGCCATCCCGGCCTCGTCGTCATCGAGCGTGCGATGCAGCACGGACGTCGTGTCGAGCACGCGCCACACCAGCACCGTCCGCTCGGTCGGCTCGGGCGCGGGGTGCTCGAACGGCGCGTCGGTGATCTCGTGGCCCTCCGCGTCCTCGATCGCGCTCCACAGATCGTCGACCGTCCACGTCAGCGCGACCACCGCGTGCGACGTGACCCAGCGCACCGCCAGCTCGGGCAGCTCCTCGCCCAGGGCGATGACCTCGTCGCGCTCGAGCGGCTCGACGTCGGCGCCGTCCCACACCACGTGGCGCCCGCGCTCGAGCGCGGCGAGATCCCCGGCCCAGGCCGGCGCGTGATCGTTGGACCTCAAATGATCGGCGAAGCTAGCGCCGAGCTCGCGCATCGTGAACGCGGTCGGCGGGTGGGCGCGCAGGTAGCTGGTCGCGAGCTGGCGGAAGTGGTGATCGCCGACCGCCGCGTGCAGCTTGGGGAAGTCCCCGGCGAGCACATCGATCAGCCGGATCGCGTACATCTCGGCGTAGACCTCGAGCTCGCCCGACGCGGCCAGGCCGTCGGCCGCGACGCCCCGGGTCACCCGATCGTAGAACGCGCGCTGCAGCGCCGCCAGGTCAGCCACCGGCGGCCTCGCGCAGCGCCGCGGCGGGGACCGGCGCGCCGGCGACCTGCCGCGCGTGGTCGAGCTCGGCGATCACCTCGTCGAGCGGTGGCATCCGATCGTCGCGCTCGATCATCGTCGACACCGGCCCGAACCGGGCGAGCGCGTCGGCGTACAGCTGCCAGACCTCGTCGCGCACCGGGTGATCGTGGGTGTCGAGCAGGTGAGTGCCGAGACCGGAGTGGCCGGCGAGGTGGATCTGCGCGACCCGCTCGACCGGGATCGCGGCCAGGTATGCCCGCGCGTCCCACGAGTGGTTGGTCGCGCTGACGAAGATGTTGTTAACGTCGAGCAGGATGCCGCAGTCGGCGCGGCGCGCGACCTCGGCGAGGAACTCGGCCTCGCCGAGCTGGCTGGCGGCGAACGTGATGTAGCTCGACGCGTTCTCGAGCAGGATCCGCCGGCGCAGCTTGTCCTGGACCCGGCCGACCTTGTCGACGACCAGCGCGAGCGCCTCCTCGGTGTACGGCAGCGGCCACAGATCGTGGCCGCTGTGGCCGCCGAGCGCCGACCAGCACAGGTGGTCGGAGATCAGCGGCGGATCGACCTCGTCGGCGAGCGCGGCGAGCCGGGTCAGGTACGCGTCGTCGACCGGATCGACCGAGCCGATCGACAGCGACACGCCGTGCATCACCACCGGCCAGCGCGCGCAGACCTCGCGCAGCACGCGGCGCGGGTTGCCGCCGTCGACCAGGAAGTTCTCGCTGATGACCTCCCACCAGTCGACCCGGCCATCCGCGGCGCCGTCGAGGACGTCGTTGTAGTGCTCGGTGCGCAACCCGAGCCCGAATCCCAGGCGGGGAAACATATCCGACATGGATATCATGCCCGCGATCGGCGGGCGATCAGGTGGTCGAGCGACGCGGCGCCGGCGCCGGCGACCGCCAGCCAGATGAACGCGACCAGGTAGATGCACTCGTCGGTCGCGGCCAGCTCGGCGACGCCGTGCAGCTCGGGCAGCTTCGCCGTGTAGATCGCGACGGCCATCACACCCACGAGCAGCACCGACACGATCCGGGTGCCGAGCCCGAGGATCAGCAGGCAGCCACCGACGAACTCGATCGTCGAGACCATGACCGCCTGGGCGTGCGGCGCCGGGATGTTCAGCTGGGTGAAGTAGTCCGTGATGGTGTCGAGTGAATGGAGCTTGCCCCACCCGGTCGTCACGAACACCAGGCCGAGGGTCAGCCGGACCAGGAGCGGGCCGATCCACTCGATGCGCTTGACCAAATCGAGGATGTTCGAGGCGAGGATCTTGATGGATGCGGGCATGTCCTACTCCTGAGGGCGGTCGCGACACTGACAATCTGACACTGCGAGGCAGGATGCCCCGAGCGATTTTTCGCGTTCAATCCGTTTCGCGTGTAGCCTCGTACGAGTCGGGACGTAGAGGTTACGCGCGGCAGCAATGAGGCTGGCGCACGTTCCCTCAGACAACGATCTCGTGTACGAGAGCTACCAAGGAGATTTAGATGAACATCAAGGGTAAGACGATTGCGATGTCGGTTGCTGGCCTCCTGCTCGCCGCGGCCCCGCTGGCCCACGCCGACGCTCCGGCCGCCAAGGACGCCAAGGTCAAGTGCGCGGGTAACAACGCGTGCAAGGGCACCGGCGCCTGTAAGGGCGCGTCGAACGCCTGCAAGGGCCAGAACGCCTGCAAGGGCAAGGGCTGGACGGAGACCGCCAGCGCCCAGGCCTGCAAGGACGCCAAGGGCACGATCGTCACCGACAAGAAGTGAGCCGCGCTGCGCGCTCGCGCAGCCACTCACTCAGCGACGGATACGGAGAGAGATACTAGAGGCCGGCAACCGCCGGCCTTTCGCGTTCCGGAGCTTCCGGATCGGGGAAGTCGAGGAGCGCGGGCATCGCCAGCGCCGGGACGCCGGCCGCGGGCACGCTGTCGCCGAACAGCGCGCCGCGCAGCTCGTCGGGCGCGCAGCCATCGAGCGCGGCGAGCGCGGCTGGGGTGTCGAGCTCGGCGACGGCGATCCGCAGCTGGAGCGCGCGGGCGACGGTGACGACCGTCGCGACGAAGCCATCGCCGAGCCGCTCGATCGCCGAGCGGTCGAGCTGCAGGCTGTCGAGCGCGAGCCGGCGCAGCGCGCCGATCGAGCAGTCGTCGCCGACGTGGGCCAGCGCGAGCCGGACGCCGTGGCCGCGCAGCTCGTCGAGCGCGTCGGCCAGCCGGGCGAGCTCTCCGGAGTCGGTCGGCAGATCGGCGAGCTCGAGGTCGAGCGCGGGAGCGTCGAGCCCGGCGACCTCGAGTAGCTGGGCGAGCTCGGTGGGGAACCCGGGCGTGACCACGACGGCCGACGGGAGCTCGACCGCGACGCCGAGCGCGACGCCGGACGCGCGCCAGCCTGCCGCATCGCAGCATGCCTGCTCGAGCAGCCAGCGCGCCAGGCGATCGTGCAGCGCGGCATCGCCGGCGAGCACCTCGCGCAGCAGCTGGGGGTCGTGGCCGGCCGCGTACCACCGGGGCTCGGCGCGCACGCCGATCGCGCGGCGGCCGACCGGATCGACCCGCGGCGCGTAGGCCACGCCGAGCTCGGGCTGCGGTTGCTCGGGCGCGGCGTCGAGCGCGAGCGCGAGCTGGTACGCGAGATCGGCGCGGCACGCGGCGCGCTCGCGGCCGGCGGCGGTGACGACCACGAGGTTGCGCCGGCTGGTGCGCTCGGCCCCGGTCATCGCCGCGCGCGCCACGTCGGCGAGCTGGCGCAGGTCGGTGACCGGGTCGGGATAATCGACGACGCCGAACCGCGGGCGCAGCACCAGGTCGTGGCCGGCGATCGGAAACGCCTGGGTCAGGATCTCGGCGAGCAGCCGGGCGATCGCCCCGGCGGCGCCGGGCGCGGTCTCGCCGGTGACCACGAGCAGCTCGTCGCCGCCGGTCCGCGCGACCACGACGCTGCCGGTGAACGACTCGATCGGCCGGGGCACCTGATCGAGCCGGACGTCGAGGTCGGCGCCGCGCACGCGCTCGATCACCCGGGAGGTCGCCGCGCGGATCAGCTGATCGCGGTCGGCCGAGGTCAGCCGCTCGAGGTGGCCGGTGCCGAGGTCGATCGCGATCGCCGACCAGTCCGCGGCCGGATCGATCTGGCACAGCACGCGATCGAGCAGCTGGCGGTTCGGGATCCCGGTCAGGTCGTCGTAGAACGCGAGCTGGGCGATCTGCAGCTCGGCGAGCTTGAGCTCGGTGATGTCCTGCGTGGCGCCGATCAGCACCATGCCGCGATCGGTGATGTCGAGCTCGGCGTCCTGGTGGACGATGCGCTCGCTGCCGTCGGGCAGCTGCAGGCGGAACTCGAGCTCGTGCGCGGTGCGCGACGCGAGCACGGCGG
>DASWOO010001178.1:0-8825 GCA_036404335.1 Kofleriaceae bacterium | reverse complement strand
TACAGCGTGATGTTCGAGCGCGGCGACCACACCATCGACGTCTTGGCCGCCGACATCGCGCCGTAGTTGACGGCGTTGAGGCCGACCGCGTGGATCATCGCGGTCTGCGGCTGGATCAGGTACTGCGAGAGGCCCGGCGCCGTCGTGTCGTAGGTCCGCGACGATTGGCACAGGAACTCGTTGTGCGCGGTCGCGTCGATGCCCTCCGAGGTGTGGGGCTCGTACGCGCCGAGCTTGGCGACCGCGAAGCCGGTCATCGCGCCGGAGCCGTAGTTACAGTTGTCGGTCTGGCGCGTGCCGCTCGTGTCGTCGAGCGGGAAGGTATCGAAGTCGACCGGCGGCTTGTTGAGGCCGCCCTGCAGCGGCTCGGCTTTATCGAGGTTGCGCAGCAGCCCCGCCGCGCCGCCCGAGCCCGAGATCGACGTCGCGCCGCCCATCATGAAGCGGAGCTCGGCCCAGCTGATCTGATCGGAGGAGGCCTTGCCTTCGGGCGACAGCACGGTGCGCTGGTCCTTGCCCGTGCGCCACTGCTGGCGGTCCTCGTAGCGCTCGCCCGTGTCGTTGTACGGGCTGTGGTAGTCGTAGGTGATGTGGTCGTGGACGTTGATCAGGCCGGGCGAGATAGACGCCTCCGGGCACGACAGCACCGTGGCACCGTCGGCGCCCGCGCTGCAGTCACAGCCGACGCACTGGATCTTGCCGTCCGCGCCGATCAGGACCTGACCGCCCTTATAGACGTTGGTCGGCGTCAGCACGTTGCCCTTGAGCAGGATCGTCGAGCTGCCCGCCGTGACATCACACGTGTTGGCCGAGGCCGGCAGGGTTGCGCAAGCCATCTCGACCGGCGGTGGCTCGTTGGGATTGCTACCTCCGCCGGCCGAGCCAGTACCGGAGTCCGGCGGTGGGTTGGAGCCAGCGTGGTTGTTGTCGCCGCAGGCCGCGAGGCCGGCCACGACGAGCGCTAGGACGAGCAAGCTGCGACGCATTTGGCGCGCACGCTAGCATGTAGCCCCAACAGTTCGGTCGGTTATTCTTGTGAACCAGCTGACGCGACGAGCCGAAACAGCTCAGTCCAAGGGCTCTGTCACCGGCGCGCCCGCGGAGCTTGGCGAAGATGTCACGATGCGCGCCTCGGGAAGCTTCGCAGGATGCGGCGGCGACGCGCCGAGGTTCTCCGTCGCGCGTTGCTCGGCGTGCTCGCGCGCGCGCTGCACGGTCTCGCTCGCCGTCATGAGCACGAGGCCGATCGCGGCGTACATCAGATACGTGACGCGTCGCGCGAGCGGCAAGGTCACGCCGCGCGCGGTGTCCTCGCCGATCGCCTTGAACAGCGCGTAGTAGCCGCCCTCGTTGACGCCGACGCCGAGCGGCACGAGGCTGCCGACCATGTAGATCACGAAGCCGCCGACCGTGTACGCGGCGATGAAGTTGCGCGTGATCGGCTCGCCGATCGCGTGCAGCAGCACCAGCGACAGCCCGCTCGACGCCAGCCGCGACGCGGTGATCGCCACGAGCCCGAGCCAGCGATCGCGCGACCGCGCGCCGGACAGCATCTTGCTGTCGATGTCGAGCAGCCGGCCGCGCCACCGCTCGTAGCGCTCGGCCGACAGCAGCCGCAGCTTCCGCAGCGCGCGCGCCACGCCATCGACCACGCCGCGCCGGGTCAGCGAGTACACCAGCAGCGCGAGCCCGGCGAACACCGCGCCGATCGCGAGCATCGCCCAGTGCAGCGCGCCGGGCAGCGGCGCGAACGCGACCAGGGCCAGCGCCGCGACGGCGACCAGCAGCAGCTCGATCGCGAAGCTGACGATGTTGTAGGTCAGGATCGTCGACACCGCGCGCGCCTGGCTGACGTGCTCGACCAGCACCGAAACCTTGACCGCCTCGCCGAGGTTACCGCCCGGGGTCACCGCGTTGACCGCGCGGCCCGCGAGCTGGGCCAGCAGCGCGCTGCGCCACCGCACGCGCGCCTGCTCCGGCGACAGGAACGCGCGGATCGCCAGCGCATCGAGCGAGGTGATCGCGAGCTCGAACGGCACCACCGCGAACCACCACCAGCCGATGCGCTCGAGGAAGTGCGCGATGGTCCGCGGCCCGGTGGTGTAGATCGTCACGGCCATCGCCACGACGGCGAAGACCAGCGAGATCCGCGTCACCCACCTAGCCCACGTCGGCCGACTCATCCACCTTTATTTATAACAGAACGGCCGTGGTCAATCGAGCGGCTGCTCGAGGTTGTCGGCGACGAAGCCCATGACCTCGTCGAGCATCTGGCCAAAGTCCTCATAGAACTGCTGGTCGAGCGCGTTGTCCTTGGCGTCGAACAGCACGATCGGATATTCGCCCGAGCTGGTCGGCTTGGACACGTCGAGGCAGAACCACTCCTGGTGCTGCGCGCCGATCCCGACGACGACGAGGTGATCGCTCAGCTTGCGCTCGGCGCGGGCCTTGAGCGTGCGATGCACGACGTCGGTGCCCTCGCGGCCCGCGGCCTCGGCGGTCGCCTCGCTCGGCTCCGGCACGCCGACGAAGTCGTGCACGATGCCGAGGTGCGGCGGGATCGCGATGTTGCCGAACGTGCGCAGGAACGCGCGGTACGACGGTGGGAAGGTGCAGCCCAGCACGGCCTCGGCCGCGGCGATCGCGGACTCCGGCGCGGGCCCCGCGATCTGACAAGGGTTCTCGTGCTCCTTGAGGCGGCGACGCACGCGTTCGACGAGCTCGATGGTGTCCGACGTCATGACGTTTCGCGCATTATGCACCTTCGATCGCGCCGCGCGATGCGATGAAGCATGTGGGTGCGCATTGCTTCGATCGCAGGCCCTACGAGTTGACTTTTTTTGCCCGCGACAGCACCGCGGCTGCGGGTCAGCCCGGGCGCGGCAGCGACGCCGCGAACGTCAGCGCATCGACGACGGCGAGCTCCATGTCGGTGTCGGTGATCTGGAACGCGGCCTGGATGACGCCGAGGAACGGGATCACGCGCCAGCTCGGCACCGTCGCCGGGACCTCGGCGACCAGCGCGTACACCGTGATCCAGTAGCGATCGACCGGGTCGGGCAAGCTGTGCGCGACCCGCGCGAGCTCGCCGAACACTTGCGCGTCCGGCGCGCGCGGCTTGCGGAACGCGCGGTACAGCTCGGAGTCGAGCTCGTCCCTGGGCAGCACGAGGTCGGGGATCGCCGCGAAGAAGTCGCGGACCTTGAACCGCTGCTCGTCGGTCGCCAGGCCGCGGCCCAGCGCGCGCAGCGCGAACACCTCGGACGCCACCGGGACCAGCATCTTGATCCGGTGGTAGCGGTCCTCGAGGTACTCGGCGAGGTGGCCGGCTCGCGCGTTCTCGACGAGCGCCTCGGACTCGAGCGGCGAGATCCGCAGGGCGATGCGCAGCGCCTCGAGAAAGTGCAGCTCGCCATCGACGAGCTGCTCGTCGGCGACCGCGACCTCGGCCGCCATGCCGTAGGCCGCCAGCCGGTGGATCCGCGCCGGCAAGCCCTTGGCGATCGCCGGCGCGCGGCCGAGCGAGCTGCCCGCGAACCGGATCGCGTCGTTCGACATGTCGATCAGCGTCTTGGCCGCCGCCGGGCCCAGGCCGGAGAACAGCGGGTGGGTCGCGATCTGGCGCTCGATCGTGGCGGTCTCGCGCGGGTCGACGACGCCGTCGGCGTTCATCGCGCCGATCATCGCCTCGATCAGGAACCGCCGGGCGTCATTGGGCTTGAGCGCACCGCCGAGCAGTCCCTTGACGCTTCGTTCCATCCAGGAAGTCTAGTGGAACATGGCGTCGATCGCGATCACTGCCGCGGTCGAGATCGCCGCGATGCCGCACGCGACCGTGGCGAGCCGCGGCGCGAGCGGGCGCTCGGGGCGTTCCGCAGATCGCGCGGCGCCGGCCACGATCGCGAGGATCAGGGAGCCCCCCAGCAACCACACGAATGGAAAGTCGCGGTGCCGGGCTGCGAGCTCGCGCGCCTGCGCGTCGCGCTCGGCGTCGGACACCGGCGCGGGCTGGGCGCGCTGCCAGGCCGCGAGCTCGCGCGCCGCGATCCGCTCGCGCTCGGGCTGCATCGCGACCAGGTACGTGCGATCGCGCCGCAGCCGGAGCTCGCCGACGTCCAGCGCGACGTTGATCGCGGCCGCCGCGGCGATCGCCGCCAGCGCCGGGCCGAGCCGGCGCCCGGGGATCGCCGCGCGCAGGCTGGCGAACAGGTAGCGCGCGCCGGTGTAGCCCGCCGCGCAGCCGAGCGCGCCGGCGGCGATCGCGACGGGATAGCACGCGCCGCCGAGCAGCGCGTGGATCAGCCGGCCATCGCCGTAGCCGTGCCAGGTGCCGGTCGCCAGGTAGAACATCGCGTGGACGATCAGCGCCAGGCCGAGCGTGCGCGCGACCCGGCCGCCGAGGCCCTCGCCGCGCGAGCGTAGCCCGAGCCACAATGCGATCCCGAGCACGGTCTCGACGGCGATGCCGGCGAGCGAGATCGCCAGCTCCTGCCCCGTGCCCGCCCCGGGTACGACATAGCGAATCCACCCGCCGGCGAACCAGAACAAGTGCGCGTCGGTCACGGTGCCGCCGACGGCGATCGCCATCCCGCCGTGGCCGGCCAGCTCGTGCATCAATAAGCCGAGCCGGCTCAGCGCCAGGCTCGTCCCGGCCAGGAACAGGGTCAGCCCGAGGCCGGGTCGTTGCACGCGGCGAGCATACGACTGGGCGCGGCGCGCGGGGCGCGTTAGTATCCGCGCCATGGCCAGAGCGCTGTGTCTTGCGGCTTGTCTGGCCGTGTTCGCGCCGAGCGGCGCGGCGCGCGCCGACGGCAAGACGACCAAGGTCACGATCGAGACCGACCCGCCCGGCGCCAAGGTCTACTTCAACCTCAAGGAAGACGGCGAGAAGTGCAAGACGCCGTGCACGATCGAGGCGCCGATCGGTGAGACCCCGATCATCATCGAGGCCGAGAACCGGCGCGCGATCATCGAGAACCTCGTCGTCCGCAAGAAGGCCGGCAAGCCCGCCAAGTTCACGTTCAAGCTCGAGCCGGCGATCGGCACGCTGATCGTCGAGGGCGGCGCGGGCACCGTGAAGATCGACGACGAGGCCAAGGGCCAGGCACCCGGCCGGATCGAGAACGTGCTCGCCGGCGCGCACCACGTCGTGGTCGAGCAAGCCGGCAAGCCGCTATTAGATCAGTTCGTCGAGATCGAGGATGGCCAGGAGGCCACGGTCACCGCCGGCGGCGCCGCCGCGGCCCCGCCCTCGGCCGGCGGCGACGAGACCCCCGGCGTGCTGTCGGCCAGCGCGACCCCGGCGGCGCGGGCGCGGACCACGCCGGCCGTGGCGGTGGCGGCGGTGATGGACATCGGGTTCCGCCAGTTCAGCTACAGCGGCAACCACACGCCGGATACCCAGCGCGACAGCAAGGTGCTCGGCCAGGTGCTCGGCGGGCCGCTCGTCGAGCTCTGGCCGACCGCGCTCGCCGGCGTCGATCTGCTGCCGGGCCTCGCGCTGTCCGGCCGGTTCGAGCTCGGGCTCAACGGCCAGAGCGTCGCGATCGTGTCCGACGACGGCATGCGCACGGCGTCGATGCTGACCACCAAGTGGCGCAGCATCGAGGTCAGCGGCAACTACCGCTGGACGATCGCCGACGTCGCCACCGTCCAGATCGGCACCGGCTACGTCTCGGATCGCTACCAGTACACCGGCAGCGGCCCGGACCTGACCCACGTCCCCGACGCCGCCTACAAGTCGATCCGGATCGGCGGCCGCGCGTCGCTGCTGCTCGGCATGCTCGAGCCCTACCTGGTCGCCGAGAACCGGATCGTGCTCGACGGCGGCGTGATGGCCGACCGCTACAAGCTCGGCACGTCGACCAGCGGCCTGCACGGCGCGCTCGGCGCCGCGATCCACCTCAACGCGCACTTCGTCGCGCGGCTCGAGGGCGCGCTCAGCCACTACAGCTGGACGTTCAAGGCCGAGCCCGGCGCGTCGTACCAGGCGACCGGCGGCACCGACAGCATCGAGAACGTCACGATCGCGCTCGGCTACCTCTACTAGCGCTATGCTCGCGGCATGTCTCAGCGCATCGCGATCATCGGCGCCGGTGGCGTCGGCGGCTTGCTGGCAGCCATGCTCGCGCGCGCCGGCCAGGATGTGCGGCTGCTGGCGCGCGGCGCCGCGCTGACCGCGATCCGCGCGCACGGCGTCCGGCTGCACGAGCCCGAGGGCTCGTCCGTGGTGCCGCTGGCGAAGGTCACCGACGAGCCGGCCGAGCTCGGCGTCGCCGACCTCGTGCTGGTCGCGATCAAGACCTGGCAGCTCGCCGAGCTGGGGCCGCGGCTCCAGCCGGTGGTCGGCGACCAGACCCTGGTGATCCCGACGCAGAACGGCGTCGAGGCCAGCGAGATCCTCGGCCGCGCGCTCGGCGACGAGCGGGTCGCCGGCGGGGTCGCGCACATGATCAGCCGGACCGACGGGCCGGGCGAGGTCCGCTGGTTCGGCCCGCAGCCCACGCTGCGGATCGGCGCGCGCAGCTCGGGCCAGCGCGACGGCATCGCCGCGGCGGCCGAGACCTTGCGCAGCGGCAAGATCCACGTGGTCGTCGCCGACGACATCGAGCAGGAGCGGTGGATCAAGTTCCTGTCGATCTCGGCCTACGCCGCGGTCGGCGCGATCGCCCGCGTGCCGGTCGGCGAGCTCCGGTCGCGGCCCGAGGCGCGCGCCCGGCTCGAGGCGACGATGCGCGAGACCGCGGCGCTCGCCGCCGCGCGCGGCGTGACCTTGCCGGCCGACGTGGTCGAGGACGCGATGCGCCGGCTCGACGCCCTGCCCGCCAGCGCCACGGCGTCGATGCATCGCAACATCGTCGCGGGCCAGCCGTCCGAGCTCCACGAGCTGATCGGCGCCGTCGTCCGGCTCGGCCGCGAGTCGGGCGTGCCGACGCCGGTCAGCGCGGCGCTCTACGCCGAGCTCGCGCCGCTCGAGGCCGCCGCCCGCGCCAGGGCGTGACCGGTCAGCGCAGCAGCGCGTCGAGCCGCAGCGCCTCGGCCAGCGACCAGGCCTGAAACGGGCAGCCGGCCGGGCGGTGCGGCGCCTCGGCGTCGCAGATCTCGGGCAGGTGGCCGAGGCCGGCGGTCGTGCGCAGCGCGAGCAGCGGCTCGAGGAACCGGGCGCGGGCCTCGGCGCGCGCGGCGGCGGTGCTACCGCGGACGCGGACCCAGGCCTCGACGAACGCCCCGGCGAGCCACGGCCACACCGTGCCGTTGTGATAGGCGCGATCGCGCGACCGCGGATCACCGGCGTAGCGCGGCGTGTAGCGCGGCTCGCCGGGCGCGAGCGAGCGCGGCCCCGCGGGAGTCCACAGCCGGCGCTCGACGGTGTCGACGACCGCGCGCGCCTGGTCCGAGGCCGGATCGAGCACCGGGTGCGGCACGCCGCCGAGCGCGAAGAGCTGGTTGGGGCGGCACAGCGCATCGACCGCGCCGGCGACGTGATCGGCGTCGATCACGTCGTGCAGCTGGCGGCGCTCGGGGTCCCAGAACCGGGCGAACGCGGCGCGGGCGGGCGCGGCGTCGCGGCCGGCGATGATCAGCGCGTTGATCCACAGCGCGTTGATCTCGACCGGCTTGCCGATCCGCGGCGTGATGCACTCGCCGTCGACCCGCGCGTCCATCCAGGTCAGCTGGACGTCGGGCTCGCCGCACGCGAGCAGGCCATCGGCGTCGACCCGGATGCCGTGGCGGGTCCCGGCCTGGTAGCCGTCGACGATCGCGGTGATCGCCGCCGTCAAGCGCGCGCGGTCGCCCGCCGTCACCTCGCCGCCCGTCAGGTACGCGTCGGCCGAGATCACGAACCACAGCGCGGCGTCGACCGAGTTGTACTCCGGCGTGGCGTCGTGCTCGTCGAACCGGTTGGGCAGCATGCCCTGCGACACCGCCCCGGCCCACTCGCACAGGATCGCGCGCGCGTCGGCGCGCCGGCCGGTCGTCAGGCACAGCCCGCGCAGCGAGATGAACGTGTCGCGGCCCCAGTCGGAGAACCACGGATAGCCGGCGATGATCGTCCGGCCGCCGGACGTCGACGCCGCGCCGCGCGTCACGATGTACGCGTCGGCGGCGCGGGCCAGCGGCGACGCGAACGCCGCCCGGCGCGCGGCCTCGCCGGCGAACACCTGGGCGGCGAGCTGGCCCGGCTCGTCGGGCAGCCACGCGGTCGACAGCACCATCGCCGCCGGCACGCCGCTCGCCAGGTCGAACGAGAACACGCCCGGCGTCGCGAGATCCTCGATCGCATCGAGCCCGCGCGCGGCCTCGTCGGCGTAGTAGAAGCGGCGGTACCAGTCGGGCGCGTGCTGGTACAGGCCGTTGGCCGCGCAGTGCACCGCCGGGACGTCGGCGTACGGCTTCCAGGTCACGCAGTCGCCGGCGAGCTCGGGATCGAAGTGGAACGCCGGGTTCTCGTGGTGGGTCGCGTGATAATCGCGGCCGGCGAGCAGCGGCTGGACATGCAAGCTCGTCGGATTGCCGGCGAGCCGGGTCCAGCGCAGCGCGACCCGCGGCGCCCTCGCGGTGCCGGCGGTCTGCGCCGCGCGCTCGACGGCGAGCTCGAGCGAGATCCGCGTGCCGTCGGGCAGCGCCCACTCCCAGCGCGGCCAGGGCTCGTCGGTGAACCCGGCCACCCGGCGGTCGCCGTCGGGGTACACGGTGTCGGCGGCGTAGCGATGCGCGCTGAGCGCGAACCGCCCCGCCGGGGTGTCGACGAAGACCTCGAGGTCGGCGACCAGCACCATCCGGCCCTCGGGCGGGTGGTTCGCGACCAGCAGCAGCGCGTGATA
>DASWOO010001177.1:0-7044 GCA_036404335.1 Kofleriaceae bacterium | reverse complement strand
CGACCGGAGCGCGAACACCACGCTGTCGGCGGCGTCGGCCATCAGGTTGACGTCGGCCGAGCCCAGCACCGGCGGCGCGTCGACCACGATGTGGTCGTAGCCGGCGAGCCGCAGCCGCTCCATCGCGATCGCGAACGCCGGGCCGTCGAGCAGCTGGGTCTGCGCGATCCGCGGGTTGACCGCGGCGACATGGAGCCACAGCTGCGGGATGTCGATCAGGCTCCACGGCATCGTCGGCTGATGGCGGTGCGCGGCGAGCTGCTCGGCGAAGCACCACGGCGGCACGAACTTGAAGATGTTGGTGAACGCCGGCCGGCGGACGTGAGTCTCGACCAGCAGGGTCTTGGCCCGGCCGCACTCGGCGAGCGCGAGCGCGAGATTGATCGCGGTGGTGGTCTTGCCATCACCGGCCTGCGGGCTCGACACGATCACGACCTGCGGCCGGCCGACCTCGAGCAGGTGGTGGCGCAGCACGCGGAACGCCGCGCTGCGCTCGGAGTCGGGGTCGATCGCCAGGGTCAGCCGCGGGTCCATGTCCTCGTCGGGCAGGTGGTGCTGGGTCAGGTCGATCTGCGGCGGCGCGCCGATCCCGAGCGGCCGGGCGGCCGGCTCGCTGGGCTTGACCTGCGCGGCGATCGCCACGGTCGGCTTGCCCATCGCGATCTGCGCCGAGTCGAGCTTGAGCGTCGGCACGGGGCTGACGCCGCCGAGCTGGGTCCCCGGCGTCGTGGCCATCGGATCGTGGCCGTCGAGCTGGTTGCGCTCGATCACCATCATCGGCTGGGTCAAGAGCGGCAGCGGCGCACCGCGGCGCTCGCCGAACGGCGCGCTCCCGGTGGTCGGGGGCGGGGGGTCGCCGAAGCGACCGGGGCGTTTAGCGCTCACGCGGCGTCTCCCTTGGTCTGCGGCCGGACCTTGCCCGGCGGTGCGGCCTTCGGCGGCTTGGCCGCCTTGCCTTTGGCCTTCTTCCGGGCGATCGCCGGCGGGATCACCGCCAGCACCGCCACGCCGAGCTGCTCGAGATCGGCGCGGCGATACAGCCGGTCGTCGATCACCGCGAGGCCGACCGCGAACGACAGGCCGAGCGCGATGAACAGGACCAGGCCGCCCATCAGGAAGACGGTCTTGCCCGGGCCGCTCGGCTTGACCGGCGCGAACGCCGGGTCGACGATCGACAGCCGGCCGCCCTGCTCGGCGAGCTTCTGCTGGGCGTCGAGCTTGGCGCGCGAGTCGATCTCGGCGTTGCGCTGCAACAGCTCGCGGGCCAGGGTGACCTCGCGGCGCAGCTCGGAGTTCTTGGTCTCGAGATCGACGAGCCGCTTGGTCGTGCTGTCCTCGGTCTCGACCGGCTTGCCGCTCTTCTTGTTCTGCGCGTCGATCTCGGTCTGCAGCTGGGCGCGCTCGCGCTCGAGCGCGGCGCGATCCTCGGCGGTCGCCGGGCGGACGATGGTCTCGACGTCGGGCGGGACGGCGCTCTCGGCCTGGCGCAGCCGGGCCTGGGCGGCGGCGACGTGCTCCTGCGCCTTGATCGCCGTCGGGTGCTGATCGGTGTACTTCGACAGCGCGTCGTCGAGCTCGCGCTTGGCGGCGGCGATCTCGCGCTGCGCGTCCTTGACCGCGGCCTCGGCGGCGAGCTTCTCGGGCGACGGCGGCGACGCGATCGTCACGGGCGGCGCGTCGGGCGAGGCCGACAGCCGGGCCATGATCCGCGCGAGCTGCCGCTCCTTGAGCGACGCCGACTTGGGCACGACGGTCGCGGTCTGGCGCTGCGCCGAGCGGATCCCGGCGCCCTCGCTGTTGCCGGCGTTGGTGTCGGCGACGAACGCCGGGTTCTTGGCGAGGAACTCGTTGAGCTCGCGCTCGCGCTTGGCGAGCTCGGCCACGGCCGCCGCCTTCTGCTCGTTGGCGAACTGCACGGTGTTGGCGGCCTGCTCGTTGCGCAGCGCCTCGTCGGTGTCCTGCAGCAGCTTGGTCAGCCGCGCGGTGACGTTCTTGGCGCGCTCGGCGTCCGAGTCGGTGTACTCGATGCGGAACGCCATCGCGCCGCGCGCGACGAAGTGCACGAGCTGGCGCAGCTTGTCGAGCTTGACCTCGGGATCCTTCTCCTCGGGGAACGGATCGAGCGCGGGGTCTTTGACGATCTGCATCAGCTGCGCGCGCGCGAGCAGGAGCTCGCGGTAGCGATCGCCGATGTTGCGCTGCGCGACCTCCTCGCGGTTGGGCGAGAGCAGCGAGGACTGGATGCGTTCCTGATAGAACAGCGTCGTCCACGACTGGAACTGCTTGGGCCTCGTCATCGCAAAGACGAAGGAGAGGGCTCCGCCCGCGACGGCAAACACCGCCATGAGCCACCAGTAGCGCCAGGTCTTCCGAGCTAGGTCGCCCAGGCGCTGTAGACGATCGCGGGGGGTTATCGGTGAGAGCGCCATCTCAAAAACGATGGTACACGAGCGCGCGCGGCGCTACGTGTCAGCATGGACCCGACGTTGTCCCCAGTGAATCCAGGGACATGCCCGAGGATCGGCAGGCCCAGGCGGGTGACATCGTCGGAGTCGTGGACGCGAGAGTCGAACGCGCCGAGCACCATGGCCGACGCGACCAGCGCGCCGGTGCCGATCACCGACGCGATCATGATCAGCACGAAGCTCGAGCGCGCCGGGCGCTCGGGCCGGTATTCCTCGACGATCGACAGCGACAGGTCGAGGCCGGCGGCCGAGATCGCGCTCGACAGCTCGTCGTTGCTCGACGCGACCTGACCGAGGCGATCCTCGTCGGACCTGCGCTCGAGGTCGAGCGCGGCGAGGTCGACGCGGAGCACGCCGGTGGTCTCGGGGTGGCCTTCCTTGACTGCCTTGTCGACCTGGGCTTGCTTGTCCTGCATCTCGTCGTTGATCGCGATGATCTTGGCGGTGATCTGCTGGCGCAGCAGGTTGACCTGGCTCGAGATCTGGTCGCCGAGCTTCTGGCGCTGGGCGGCGAGGGTCTGGATCACGATGCTCGCCAGATCGTGGGCCACGTCGAACGCGCGGTCGGGATCGGTGTCGGTGACCGACAGGCCGATGCGCGCCGAGCGCCGCGAGTGCTCGTCGTCGGAGTCGAAGAAGATGAACGAATTCTTCCAGATGTTGACGGTCAGGTTGCCGCGCAGCTCCTCGATCGCGAACTGCGGCCCCATGGTCTTGCGCAGCCGCGACAGGTTGTACTTCTCGATGACCTCGAGCAGCTTGTTGTCGGGCAGCAGCACGGCGTTGACGTACTGGCGCAGCTGGTCGACCGGGATGTTGTTGTAGCGGCTGGCCATCTCGCCCTCGGCCAGCGCCAGGGTCACGCTGGCCTCGAGCATCACCGGCTTGGTCGCGAACTTGTGGACGATGCCGGCGGTGATCAGCGCGGTGAGGATCAGCACCGGCCACGGCCGGACCTTGGTGCGGCGCTTGATGCGCTGCAGCTCGCTGACCAGGGCGATCCGGGTCGACTCTTCCGCCAGATACCAGTCGGGCGTTTCGCGGGCCTCGGGCTCGGCCGGCTCATTCACGATCGGCCGCCGATCGCCTCTGAAAGCACCGCGTGCAGCGCGGCCGCGCTGGCTTCCCAGCCGCCGCGCGCGCCGAGCTGGGCGACGGCGTCGGGGGCGTAGGGCGTGCGCAGCGCGTCGACCAGCGCGCGGCCAAACGCGTCGGGGTCGCGCGGCGGCACCAGGGTGCCGAGCGTCGGATCGGTGATGAGATCGGGCACGCCGCCGACCGCGCACGCGACCACGCGCCGGCCGGAGGCGAAGGCCTCGAGCACGACGTTCGGGGTGCCCTCGGCATGGCTCGGCAGCACGAGCACATCGCATGCCGCGAGCCAGGTCGGGATGGCCGCGAGCGGCTGCGGGCCGTAGGTCTTCGCGCGCGGCGGCAGCGCGGCGTCGAGCTCACCGCGCGCCGGGCCGCCGCCGACGATCGCGAGGTGGGCCTCGGGCAATTCCGCCACGACGTGCGCCCACGCACGCGCCAGGTCGAGCACGCCCTTCTCGGGCTTGAGGTTGCCGACGTAGAGCGCGAGCGGGCCGGGCGGCAAGCCTAGCTCGGCGCGGGCGGCGGCGCGGTCGCGGGGATGGAACAGCTCGGCGTCGACCCCGTTCATCACGATCGCGACCTTGTCGCGCGGCACGCCGAGCGCGGTGACCTCGTCGGCCAGGGCGCGGCTGACCGCGACGATGCGCTCGGCCTGGGGCAGCGCCCACGACAGCAAGCGGCGCGGCCCCGGCAGCTTGGCGATCAGGTTGATGTCGGAGCCGTGCAGCTTCACGACGCAAGGCACGCCGAGCAGCCGCGCGGCGATCACCGCGGCGAAGCCATCGGGGTACGCCCACGACCCGAGCACGACGTCGACCTTGTTGCGGTAGCGATGCAGGGCGGGCGCGATCGACGCCGCGTACAGCGGGCCCCAGGCCGCGTGCGCGAGCCGCGGCAGGAACAACGTCCGCGGGTGGCTGACGTCGATGCCGTGGATGTGCTCGCGGCGCGGCACCTTGGCCAGCTTGCCGGCGCTCGACCACCTCGAGAGCAAGCCTGCCCCGGGGAACCACGGGATCGTCGCCATCACCTCCAGATCGCAGCGCCTGGCGAGCGCGGCGAACTGCTGGCGATTGAACGGCGCCGACAGCGGCTCCGCGGCGTTCGGGAAGATCTTGGTGATCGCGAGGACGCGCACTACAGGTTGAACACCTTGTCCATGCGCAGCAGCTTGAAGATCGCCAGCGGCTGATCGCGCGCGCCGGTGATCGTGACCGTGCCGCCGAGGTTGCGCACGCCCTTGTACAGCTTGACCAGCGCGGCGACGCCGGAGCTGTCGATCAGGTCGAGCCCGGTCAGGTCGACGACGACCTTCTGGGTGCGCGCGACCAGGATCTTGTCGATCTCTTCGCCGAGCGCGGGCGCGGTGTTGATATCGAGCGTCCGGCGGACGAACACCTTGGTCTCGCCACTACCGGCTTGCACTTCAAACGGTGCGGACATCTCAGCTCCTCCCAACGGCTATCTGGGTCGATGGCAAGCGTTTGCCCAGCCGCCACACGTTGGGCGGCCCTGGTTCGTAGGACATGTCATCGAGCATGGTCTTGGCGATGTGGATGCCCATGCCGCCTTCCGGCAGGCTCTCCTCGTCGAGCTCCTCGGGAAGCTCGGCGACGTTCTCGAGATCGAACGGTCGCCCATCGTCGCGCACTTCGATGACGATCGCATCGCTGGACAGCGTAATCTCGATCTCGATCGTGCCCCCGCCGCGTCGCTGATAGGCATGGATCACGATGTTGTTGAAGATCTCCATGAACGCCGACACGACGGCGGTATCGAACGGATCGCGGACATCGAGCGCGAGCGGGTCGGTGTTCTTCACGTCGCGCGACGCCGAGCCGGACACCAGGCGGGCAGCCTCTGCGACTGCTCGCACCGCGACCGGGCGGTAGCGAAGCGTACCCGGCACGCTGAGTCGGATCGGGGAGACCATCGTGCGCCAGGATAGCGAGGCGCTGCGCGTTGTGAAAGTGTGCGCGTACACCTCGTTTTGCGCGACCGTGCCCGCGCACATTGTGCTCCGCACGGTCGCCGGGCCGGTGATCCGCGGGGTGTTCGCGGAACGCCGCGGATCGGGTTTGACGTGGCGTCGAGTGCTCGTGTTACGGTGATTGCGTGTTGCGTAGCGTGCGATTTGCAAAGCGGATCCTGGACATCGCGGGCGGCGCGATCGGCCTCGCGATCTCGGCGCCGCTGATGCCCGTGATCGCGGCAGCGATCTACCTCGACTCGCCGGGGCCGGTGTTCTTCCGCCAGCGCCGCGCCGGCAGCCTCAAGTCGATCACGACATCCGAGAACGGCAAGAAGCAGTTCTTGTTCGACGAGTTCGACATGCACAAGTTCCGCACGATGGTGCAGAACGCCGAGGCCAAGACCGGGATCGTCGTCGCGGGCGCCAACGATGCGCGCGTGACCCGGGTCGGTAAGTTCCTCCGCAAGTCGCGCCTCGACGAGCTGCCCCAGTTCTGGGACGTGCTGCGCGGCAAGATGAGCCTGGTCGGCCCGCGCCCCGAGCGCCCCGAGCTGCTGCAGGATCTGTCGTACGCGATCCCGCTGTTCGAGGAGCGCATGCGCGACGTCAAGCCGGGCATCACCGGCCTGGCCCAGATCTCCCTCGGCTACACCGGCTCGATCCCCGAGGGCAGCGAGATCGGCAAGCTCGCCGCCACCCTGCAGAACCCTTGGCAGCTCGAGGAGACCAAGGGCTCGCTCGCCGACGACATGCGCATCAAGCTCCTCTTCGACCTGGCCTACACTGCCTCGCTCGAGCGCTTCGACACCTTCCTGCGCACCGAGCTGGGCATCATCTTGAAGACCCCGCTGGTCATGCTCCGCATGACCCAGGGCCGCTGAGCCCGGCGGGCCGCGGTCAGCCCGTCGATCGGCTGCCCCGCGGGGTCTAAAAAATTGCCCCGGCGGCCGAACGTCCGCAGGCTGGGGTCACGATGACGGAAGCGCAGCGAGTCTCCGAGCCGATGACCTGGGGCGAGATCTGCGAGCGCTTCCCCGAGCAATGGATCGCGCTGGTCGCGCTCGACTGGGAGGACGAGCGCGACGAGCCGTTCCGCACCGCGCTGATCGCCGGCCACGGCTCGCGCCGCGAGGCCCTCGACCAGGCCCGGCCGCTCCACAAGCTGTTCGCGCCGCTCGGCCCGTTCTTCACCGGGACCGACCGGATGGCGGCGACGATCCCGAAGCTGCCGATCGTCTATCTCGCGTAGCTCGCCTAGGTCAGCGGGAACGGCTTGGTGCCGGTGTAGACCGCCGCAGACATGCCCGCCGGGTTGTCCTTGGGAATGGTGAAGCTGGCGGTGCGCTTGATGCCGGCGCCGGCGTCGGTCGGGTCCATGATCGGCCGGTTGACCGTGGTGATCGTCGCGTTGACCTGCGCACCGTCGACCACGACGTAACCGTAGCCCTGGCAGTTGGTGTCGATGTAGCGGACGTGGGTGTTGAGCGTGGCGTCGCGCTTGGCCGCGGCGGC
>DASWOO010001176.1:0-5872 GCA_036404335.1 Kofleriaceae bacterium | reverse complement strand
CGGCGACCTGGTGCCGAGCCAGCCGATCATCCCGACCGCGCTCGCCGGCAACAGACTCAGCCTCGAGGGCCAGACCCTCGAGATCCACGGCGGCGTGCAGGGCGACTCCGACGACAACTCGTACGTGTGGATCCCGTCGATCAAGACGATCGTCGCCGGCGACGTGGTCTATCGCGGCGTGCACGCCTGGACCCGCGAGACCACCGCGGCGCAGCGCCAGGCCTGGCGCAAGACGCTCGATCAGCTCGCCGCGCTCAAGCCGACCACGGTGATCGCCGGTCACAAGGACCCCAAGCTCAAGGATGACGCCGGCGCGATCGACGCCACCCGCGGCTACCTCGACGCGTTCGATGCCGCGGTCGCGTCTTCGAAGACCTCGGCCGAGGCGCAGAAGAAGCTCAAGGCCAAGTATCCGACCGCGCAGCTCGACATCATCCTGCAGCTCGGCGCCGACGCGCAGTACGCGGCCAGGTGAGGACAGCGCCCGGGCAGGGTGCTACTCAGCCAGCATGAACCTGAGCGATGCGATCCGGCCGCGGCCGGTGCAGACCGGCTTTCAGCTCGAGGTCCAGCCGGGCTGGCGCCAGGGGCGCGGCGCGTTCGGCGGCCTGGCGATCGGCTCGCTGATCAGCGCGATCGAGCAGTCGGTCGGCGATCCGCGGCGCAAGGTTCGCTCGGTGACCGCCGAGATCCCCGGGCCGGTCGAGCACGGGATCGCCGACATCCATGTCGAGCTGCTGCGCGAGGGCAAGAACGTCTCGGCGCTGCGCGCCGGGCTGCGCCAGCACGGCGAGACCCGCAGCCACGCCGTCGCGATCGTCGCCGCCGATCGCCCGAGCGAGGGCGGCTGGAACGAGCTGACCAGGCCCGAGGCGCCGCACTGGTCGTCGCTGACCCCGCTGCCGGAGCGCGGCCCGTTTCCCGAGTTCGCTCAGCACTTCGAGTACCGCGTCGTCGAGGGCATCCCGGGCTCGTCCGGCGCGGCGCGCGCGCTCGGCTGGATCCGGCCGCGCGAGCCCGGCCCCGATCGCGGCGGCGCGTACCTCGCCGCGATGGCCGACGCGTGGTGGCCCGCCGCGCTGGTCCGGTTCGACACGCTGCGGCCGATGGCGACGATCGCGTTCACGCTCGATGTCGTCGGCGGCGCCGACGGGCTCGACCCGACCGCGCCGCTCCTGTATCGCGCGACCGCGCCGGTCTGCACCAGCGGCTACTGCCTCGAGACCCGCGAGCTGTGGAGCGAGGACGGCCGGCTGGTGGCGATCAACCACCAGACCTTCGTCGTGATCCAGTAATGGCTCAGGACCGCATCCGCGCGCGCCGCCGCGCCGCGTTCGCGACGTCCTTGTCGACCACGGTCTTGCCGATCGGCGCCAGCGCGCAGCCCGCCAGCTTCAGGTGCTGGATCCCGAACGGGATGCCGATGATCTACACGAAGCTCGCGATCGCCGCGGCAACGTGGCCGATCGCCAGCCACAGCCCGGCGCACAGGAACCACACCACGTTGCCGAGGAACCCCAGGGTCCCGGTGCCCAGGTCGCCATGGCCGGTCAGCACGCGGCGATCGATCGCCTCGCGCCCGAACGGCGAGAAGCAGAACGAGCCGAACACGAAGCACGACCGGGCCCACGGCAGGCCGACGACCGAGACGACCATCAGCAGGCCCGCGAGCCACCAGCCCAGGCCCATCCACACCCCACCGAGCACGAACCAGAGAATGTTAGCGATCGTGCGCATCCGTTGCCTCCCGGCGTACCGATCCACGGTAGCGCACGCCGGTTGACATCGCCAGTCAGGTCAGCGCGCCGGCGATCACCTGGCCGAACCGCCGCATGCCTTCGATGATCGACTGCGGCGGCTGGTTCGAGTAGTTGAGCCGCACGAAGTCCTGGCGGATGTCCTCGACGAAGAACGAATTGCCGGGCACGAACGCGACCTTGCGCGCGATCGCGGTCTGCAGCAGGGCCACGGAGTCGAGCCCCTGCGGCAGCTGCAGCCACACGAACATGCCGCCGCTCGGCGTGACCCAGCGGCAGCCGCGGGTGTGCTCGGCCAGCGCCGTCAGCATCGTCTGGCACCGCTCGGCGTAGACGTTGCAGATGTGCGCGACGTGCGCCGCGTAGTCGAACCGGGTCAGCAGCTGGTGGGTCGCGCGCTGCGAGAGCGTCGCGGTGTGCAGGTCCGCCGCCTGCTTGCAGATCGTCGCCTTGCGAATCACGCTCGGATCGCCCCAGATCCAGCCGATGCGCAGCCCGGGCGCGAGCGTCTTCGAGAACGTGCCGAGGTAGAGCACGTTGCCATGGCTGGACGCGGCGATCGGCCGCGGCGGCGGGCCGTTGAACGACAGCTCGCCGTACGGGTCGTCCTCGAGGATCGCGACCTGGTGCTCGGCGGCGAGCTTGACCAGCTCGAGCCGGCGCGGCTGCGACAGGGTCGTGCCCTTGGGGTTCTGGAAGCTGGGCACCAGGTAGATGAGCTTGGGCCGGTGGGTCTCGATCAGCTCGCCGACCTTGTCGACCTGCATGCCGTCGTCGTCGCTCGGGACCGCGACCAGCTTGACCTGGTACGCGGCGAACGCCTGCAGCGCGGCGAGGTACGTCGGGCTCTCGACCAGCACGACGTCGCCGGGATCGAGGAACACGCGCGCGACCAGATCGATGCCCTGCTGCGAGCCGCTGGTGATCAGCAGCTCGTCGGGCTTGGCCGGGATGCCGCGGTGCTGCAGGTGCGAGGCGATCCACTCGCGCAGCGGCAAGTAGCCCTCGGTCGTGGAGTACTGCAGCGCGGCGGGGCCGTTCTGGGCCAGGACATAGGCGTGCGCCTGCGCGATCGCCTCGACCGGGAACAGCTCGGGCGCCGGCAGGCCGCCCGCGAACGACAGGATATCGGGGCGCTCGGCGACCTTCAGGATCTCGCGCACCGCCGACACCGGCATGTTGGCCATCCGGGTCGCGAGCGGCGGTAACCGCGTCGGGACCGGCGGCAGCGTGATGCTGGGCGACGAGAACGGAGGAGCGAGGGCCTCCTCGGAGATCGACCCGGTGACGGTGCGGGGGTTCATTTCGATGACTCCTGTTCGAGCTGCGGCGTGAGTGCCGTTTCCTCTTTGATCGAGGACAGAACCAAGGTGGTCTCGGTGCGGTGCACGCCCGGGACGGTGCGGATCTCCTGGATCAGGAGACGATCGAGCGCGCGCGTGTTCTCGGTGCGCACCTTGAGCAGGTACGAATCGTTGCCCGCGACCCGGTGGCATTCGAGCACGTCGGGCAGCGCGGTCATCCGCCGGCCGAACTGCTCGAAGTACTTCGGGTGCGAGATCCCGACGCCGATGAATGCGGTGATGTCCTTGCCCAGGTGCGCGGCGTCGACTCGCGCGACGTAGCCGGTGATCACGCCGCGCGACTCGAGCTTGTGGATGCGCTCGGCGACGCTGGGCTGGGACAGGCGAACCCGGCGCGCGATCTCTTGCTGCGTGACGCGAGCGTCTCGCTGGAGGATCTCGAGGATGCGCAGGTCGACGCCGTCCACCGACCAACCATAGGAGACCCGCGCGTCGTCATCAATCGTGAATCGTCATGCTGCGACGCCTGCCTATGGATTATAGGCACGACGCCGTGCGCCATGTTTCTCGAGAGGCGGCCGGTCGGTCGGTCAGACCCCGCGCGCGGTCGCTCAGGCCGCGGCGCTGGACAGCGCGTTGCTGATGATCGACTCGACCTGCGAGAACCCGTTGCTGCCGTGCTTGCGGTAGCTCGACAGCCGGCTCGAGCTCGACGCGCTGGTCGACGCGTCCGACGAGCTCGCGTCCGACGAGCTCGCGTCGCTGCTCGCGCCCGGCGGCGGCCCGGGCGGGGGGCCACCGGCGCCGTGCGGCCCACCGTGCCCCGACGGCGGCTTGAGCCCCGATAGATCGCCGGTGCTGGCCGCCTCCTTGAACTTGTCGGCGAGCTCCTGCAGGTGCGAGTCGCCGCTGTCGCTGGCCTTGGTGCTCAGCGAGTCGGCGATCGACGACAGCACTTGCTTGGCCTTGTCCGGATCGGAGGTTTCCAGATCCTGCAGCTTGCTGAACATCTGGCCCAGCTTGCTCAGCTTGGTCTGGTCGGCGCCGCCGCTGCTGACGCCGTCGGTCGCGTCGGTGCTGGTGTCGAGGTCGGCGGCCCCGACGGCGCTGGTCGAGGCGGTCGAGGTCAGCGCGCTCAGCTGGGACAGTGACGACGTGGAGGATGAGATGTACATGCGGTTCGCGTCTCCTGCCCCGGTGAGTCGGCAGCCCGGCGAACCATGAATGGCCTGAAACATATCGTTACCTACCCGGGGGCATGGCGGCCCCAGGCGGTCCGATCATCAGGCCGGCTCGGGTAGGAGCGGCGGCCACGCGGTGAGGTTGCGGTGCCCGTGGTCGACGAGCGCGCCGAGCCGGCGCGCGAGCTCGACGCGGTCCTCCGGTGCGATCCACGGGAACGCGATCTGCCCGAGATCGGCGCCGTGCGGATCGGTGAACCGCAGGCCATCGCCGTACGCGTTGACGCCATGGCGAGATTGCACGGCGAACGCCGCGTGGCCATCGACGCTGACCCGGCCGTCGTCATCGGCGGTGATCGCGCGGCGCGCCCGATCGCGGAACAGCCGGCGGACATAGACCTCGGTGTGCGCGGCGTGCTCGAGCACCAGCAGCTTGTCGATCCCGCCGGTCGCGTTCGAGCCGAGCTCGATCGCGCGCAGCACCTCACCGGCGAGCGGCGCCAGCTCGAGCTTGAGCCGGAGCGCCACGCGATCGAGCGCGGCGAGCGCCGCCAGCCCGGCCGGCTCCAGCGTGCTGCGCGGCTCGACCCCGAAGATCCGGCGAAACCCGGCGCGCGGCCCGCCCGGCTCGAGCTCGATCCACACGCCGAGGCCATCCTTGGGCACGTCGCGCGCGACGACCAGCCGGCCGGCGATCCGGATCGACGTCCGCCGGTCCTTGGCCGCGCGCTGCTTGCCGTGCTCGACCAGCGTGACGAAGTCGTTGACGATCTCGAGCGACCGGTGGGCCACCGCCAGCTTGACGTGCCGCGGCGCCAGCTCGGCCCGCATCACGCCCTGCGCGGTCGGAGCCTCGCACGCGTCACCCGCGTCGTCCCGGTAGGCCACGGCCCGAGCGTAGCAGCTCGCTCGGTCGTCGTCGCCGAACCTGGTGCAGGTCACGCTAGCCGACGCTCGGGCACGCGGGTATAACCGCGCCGGAACCATGACCGCCCAGTACACGTTCGTGATGAAGGATCTGCGCAAGCTCGTGCCGCCGAAGCGCGAGATCCTCAAAGGCATCTGGCTCTCGTTCTACCCGGGCGCCAAGATCGGCGTGCTCGGCAACAACGGCGCCGGCAAGAGCACGCTGCTCCGCATCATGGCCGGCGTGGACACCGACTTCCTCGGCGAGGCGTGGCCGGCGCCGGGGCTCAAGATCGGCTACCTGCCGCAGGAGCCGCACCTCGATCCGAACAAGACGGTCAAGGAGAACGTCGACGAGGGCGTCGCCGAGACCCGCGACCTGCTGCAGCGGTTCGAGGACATCTCGATGAAGCTCGGCGAGGACATGTCGCCCGAGAAGATGGAGAAGCTGCTCGAGGAGCAGGGCCGGCTCCAGGACCAGATCGAGGCGGTCAACGCCTGGGAGCTCGACCACATGGTCGACATGGCGATGGACGCGCTGCGCTGCCCGCCGGGCGACGCCGACGTCACCAAGATCTCGGGCGGCGAGCGCCGCCGCGTCGCGCTGTGCCGGCTGCTGCTCAGCAAGCCGGACATGCTGCTGCTCGACGAGCCGACCAACCACCTCGACGCCGAGAGCGTGGCGTGGCTCGAGCGCACGCTCGAGGAATTCAAGGGCACCGTC
>DASWOO010001175.1:0-2294 GCA_036404335.1 Kofleriaceae bacterium | reverse complement strand
GAGCGCGGACTTGGCGCGCTTGGCCCATTCGTCGTTGTCGGCGTGGACCGACAGCAACGAGCCGCCCTTGTTGAGGAACGACTCGTAGCGCTTGGCTTCATACTCGGGAATACCCATGCCGACCAGCGCGCCGGTCAGCGTGCCGACCGCGCCGCCGATGCCGGCGCCGGCGAGCGTCGCCATGATCGGGCCGGCCGCGATGAACGGTCCGAGGCCCGGGATCGCGAGCGCGCCGATGCCGAGCAGGAGGCCAAGCGTTCCGCCGAGCACGCCGCCGGTGGCCGCGCCGGCCATCGCGCCCTCGGGCGCCTTGGTGTGCTTCTCGTGGGCGAGATCCTTGGTGGCGTCCATGTCGGGCAGCAGCGCCGACATGTCCTGCTCACGAAAGCCTTCGCTGCGCAGCACGTCGATCGCGGCCTCGAGCTGCGAGCGGTGGTCGAACAGCCCGAACACCACGATCTTCTTGTCGTGCTTGGTCGTCTCAATGGTCGTCATGATCATCGTCCTTTCGTTACTTGGTGACTTCGAGCTGATTAGTGACCTTGTCGGCGCCGGCCACCTGCCCCGCCAACTCGGCGACACGGTTGCGCTCGGCATCAGACGCCACCGGACCGACGAGGGTCACGGTACCGTTCTGCACGACGATCTTGCAGTTGTGCGCGTTAGTCGACAGGTTGCTGTCGGCCATCACGGCCTTACGAATGTCCTGGGTCAGGTCCAGGTCGGACTTGCCGTGCGCGGAGTTATCCGCCGTTGGCGTCGCCGCTTTATCACGCTGGTTCCGGGCGGTGTTGTCCGCGGCCGGGGGCGCGTCACTCGAATTCGATTTGCAGGCGGCCATCGCCGCGATCGCGACGAGTGTGGCCAGCAGGGTCTTGCGCATGGGGTCTCTCCTCCGCGGAGGACGGTGAGCAGGTTGCGTACCAAACGCGATCGGCCAGGCTGCACGCCGGTCACGGGGTACCGGGCATAAACGTGCGAGATCGCCCGTTCTGGCAGAGCGCCTGGCCTCGTCGAGGCCCTCGCGCTCGCCGCGCGATCATGACCGCGCCGTGACCATCGTGATCGCCGCCCGTAATTATGGTGTGGCCATGCGCCTAGACTGGATCGGCAAGGAAGACCTGATTCCACAATCTACTTATGTTCGCGAGCTTCGGCCGCTGCTGCCGGCCGCGACATCCAGGCCCGCCACGTCGCGTCTCTTGTTCATCCCGGTTCACCTCGCGGTGATCGTCGTCGCCGGCTGGGCGATCGCCGCCGGTCGCGTGCCGTGGCCGGTGGTCCCGCTGCTGTCGCTGGTGATCGGCGCGTGCTTCGCCGGCCTGACGTTCGTTGCGCATGAGGCGATGCACGGCGGGATCGTCCGCGGCCGGACGGCGCGGCGGATCGTCAGCTGGATCGGGTTCCTGCCGTTCAACCTGTCGCCCCTGCTGTGGGCCGGGTGGCACGACCGCGTGCATCACGCCACCGCCAACTGTCTCGAGGACCCCGACATGTACCCGAGCCTCGAGGAGTACCGCGCGAGCAGCAAGATCCGGTTCGTGACCGACGCGTTCTCCCTCGGCGGCGGGCGCTGGCGCGGCGGGCTGAGCCTGATCCTGGGCTTCACGGTGCAGAGCGCCAACCAGCTGTTCGCCGCCCGGCGCCTTGGATTTCTCTCGCAGCGCGCGTTCCGCGTGGCGGTCGCCGAGAGCCTCGCTTGCGTCGCGGTCTGGGCGACGGTCGCCGCGTTCGCCGGCTTCGTGCCGTTCCTGTTCATCTATGTGCTGCCGCTCCTGGTCGCCAACGCGTGCGTGATGTCGTTCATCCTGACCAACCACGGCCTCAGCCCGCGGGTCGAGATCAACGATCCGCTGGTCAGCGGCCTCAGCGTGACCACGCCGCGCTGGGTCGAGTGGGCGACGCTGAAGTTCGGCTATCACGTCGAGCATCACCTGTTCCCGGCGATGAGCTCGCGGCACGCGCGGACCGTGCGCGACCTGCTCCGGGCGCGCTGGCCCGGCCGCTACCAGTCGATGCCGCTCGGCAAGGCGCTGCGCGCGCTCCATAACACCGGCCGGATCTACAAGGATGGGGTGACCCTGGTCGATCCGCAGACTGGCCAGGAGTTCCCGACGATCATGCCGCGCCTGCCTGCCGCCCCGCCGCTCGCGGCGTCCGTCGCCGCCTAGCTCGTTTTTAGGACTGGCCCTCGGCCGCCGGCTCGGCGAGCAGCCAGGCGACCGGGAACGTCTTCAGCACGTCGCGGAGCGCCAGCGGGCCGCCCTCGAACCGCTCGCCGGTCAGCTGGTTCT
>DASWOO010001174.1:0-5514 GCA_036404335.1 Kofleriaceae bacterium | reverse complement strand
GACCTCGGACGGGCCGATCGACATCGTGATGTCGATGACCTCGGTGCCCGAGACCAACCCGGTCGTGCTGGCGTAGCCCTCCGGCTAGAGGCGGCGCAGCGACACGCCGCGATCGGCGGACACCCGGCGCGCGGCGCTGCGCACGTCGTGGCTCAGCGCGCGGAGCTCGTTGATCACCGGGCTCTCGCTGCGCAGCGCGAGCGGCTGGAGATCGTCGACCGCGATCAGATCGTACTGCTGCAGCGCCTCGAGCCGCTGGCCGAGCCGCTCGTAGCACCGGGCGAGGTAGAAGATCGCCGGCCACAGCTTGGTGTCGAGGCACAGCGCCGCGCGCAGCGCCTTGGCCGCGCCGACGGTCTCGCCGTGGGTGTAGCGCGCGATGCCGAGGAACAGGTGCGGCTCGGCGACGTCGGTGAACTTGTCGCTGAGGTCCTCGTACATCCGGATCGAGCCGACGACGTCGCCGCGCGCGAACACCGCGTGGCCGCGGTTGAGCCCGGAGACCAGCTCGGCCTCGCCGGGCAGCGGCTTGCTCGCGTCGGGCAGGACGATCGGCACGCGCTCGGTGATCGTCCGGGTCTCGGGCAGCCGCTGCGGGTCAGCCGGCGGCGGGGGCGGCGGCGCGCGGTGCTCGGTGATCGTGCGCGGCGCGGCGATGGTGCCGGCCAGCTTGTTCTCGGTGATCGGCCGGCTCTCGGTGATCGCCCGGCCGAACGGCCGCAGCGGCGAGACGTGGTTGGCCGGCGGCGGGGCGACCGGGGTCATGCCGCGCGCCGGCCGGCGCAGCACCAGCCGGCGATCCGACGAGATCAGCTCGAGGCCCGGCGGCGGCTCGAACACGACCTCGCTGGCGCCGACCACGAGCGAGCCGCCGTCCTTGATCGCGCGGGCGAACCGCTCGAGCAGGCGGTCCGCGGCGGCGGGCGCGAAGTAGATCAGCACGTTGCGGCAGACGATCAGATCCCATCCGCCCTTGGTGCCGGGCGGCGGCGCCGGCGGGACCTCGACCAGGTTGTGGCGGGTGAAGGTCACCGCCTCCTGGATCGTGCGATCGACGGCGTAGAAGTTGTCGCGCTGGTGGAACCAGCGGCGCTCGACGTCGGGCACGTCGCGCAGCGCCGCCGGCGCATAGATCCCGCGCCGCGCGGTGGCGAGCGCGGTGTCGTTGACGTCGGTCGCGATGATCTTGACCTCGCGGTGGATCCGCCGGCCGATGATCGCCAGGGTGTACGCCTCCTCGCCGGTCGCGCAGCCCGCGACCCAGATCGCGAGCGGGCCGGGCGGGGCGGAGCCGAGGATCTTGGCGATCGTCTGCAGCTGCTCGGCGTCGCGATAGAACCAGGTGTGCTGGACGGTGATCGCGTCGATCAGCCGGCGCTGCTCGGCGCCCGCCGGATCCGAGGCCAGCGTGATGTACTCGTCGAGCCGGCGCATCGACAGCGCGGCCATGCGCTCGGCGACGAACCGATCGAGCGCGGCGCTGACCCCGCCGCGGTCGAGCGCCAGGCCGGTGACCCGCTCGACCAGGTCCGCGAGGATGTGCGTGGTCGCGTAGCTGGTCACACCGGCCTCCGCTTCCACGGCGACAGCGCGGCCTGCGCGATCGCCCGGCCGATCTCGCCGACCGGCAGCACGTGCTGGGCGCCGCCCTCCTCGAGCGCGGCGCGCGGCATGCCGTAGACGACCGAGGTCGCGGCGTCCTGGGCGAACGTCACGGCGTGGCGGTCGCGCATCGCGCGCAGGCCCTCGGCGCCGTCGCGGCCGATGCCGCTCAGCACCACGCCGATCGCCTGGTTGCCGAGCGACGCCATCGACCGCAGCAGCACGGTGCCGGCGGGGCGGTGGCCCTCGACCGGCGGGCCGCTGGTCAGCGCGAACTTGCCGTCGACGACCTCGAGGTGGTGGCCGTCGGGCGCGAGGTACACGGTCGCCGTGCACGGCACCACGCCCGGCTCGGCGAGCTTGACCGTGAGCGGGCAGCGCGACTGCAGGAAGTTGACGAAGCTCGGCGCGAACCCGCGCGGCAGGTGCTGGACGACCGCGAGGCTGATCGGCAGGTCGGGCGACAGCGAGCCGAGCACGGTGGCGAGCGCGGTCGGGCCGCCGGCGGACGCGGCGATGCCGACGATGATCGGCTGCTCGCCGCGCATCGCGCGCGCGGTGGCGGCGGCGACGGGCCCCAGCGGCGTCGGCGGCGGGCCGGGCACCGCGGCGAACACCGGCTCGGCCGACGGTGTCCGGCGCACGTTCATCGCCTCGGGGCGGTTGCTGTCGATGTGGCGGACCACCGGCACCGTCGCCAGCCGGCGGACCAGCGCGCGCAGCGAGCGGACCGCGTCCTCGTCGTCGACGCTCGGCTTGATCAGCAGATCGAGCGCGCCGCGCCGCACCGCCTCGAACGCCCGGCCGGCCTCGTCGCGGGTCGGCTCGCCGGTCAGGACCAGGATCGGCAGCGGCGCCTTGGCCATCAGGTACGACACCAGGTCGAGGCCCGACATCCCCGGCATCCGCAGATCGATCGTCGCGACGTGCGGCCGCAGCCGGGTGATCACGTCGATCGCGGCGTCGCCGTCGGCCGCCTCGCCCACGACCTCGAGATCGCCGTCGGCCTCGAGCCAGTCGTGCAAGAGGTGGCGGGCGATCGGCGAGTCATCGACGTCGACGACGCGCCGTTTCACGCGCCGATCTCCACGAATCGCTTCACCGTCTCGAGCAGGTGCGCGTTCTCGAACTCGGACTTGACGATCAGCGCGTCGGCGCCGAGCGCCGCGGCCATCGCCCGGTCCGACACCGTGCCGCGAGTCGTCACCATGACCACCGGGATCCGCTCGGGCCGCTCGCGCAGCTGGCGCAGCAGCTCGAAGCCGTCCATCACCGGCATCTCGACGTCGCAGACGATCAGGTCCGCGGCGCGCTCGTTGAGCGCCTGCAGCGCCTGCGCACCGTCGCCGGCCGAGCGCACGTCGAGCCCGACGCTGGACAGCAGCTCGGTCAGCAGGTCGCGCACGATCGGCGAGTCGTCGACGACCAGCACCCGGCGCTTGCCGCGCTGCGAGGTCGGCGTCCGCATCAGGTCGGCGGCGCGCCGCGGGTGGGCGAGCAGCTGATCGAGGCTGATGACCAGCACGAGCCGGCCGTCGTCGAGCGTGCCCGACGCGGCGAACGGGCCGAGCGCGGCGACCGCGGCGTCGACCGGCACGCGCAGCATCTCGAGATCGCCGACGATGTCGGGCAGCGAGATCGCCCAGCGCTTGCCGCTGTGGCTGACGATCGCCGCGCGCTTGCTCTCGGCGTCGCCGCGGTACATCGGCATCGGCAGGAACGGGATGCCCTCGCCCTCGTACCGCAACAGCGACGCGTTGCCGACCGCTTCGATCATGCCTCCGCCGATCGGTACCACGGCCTCGACGTCGCGCGCCGGCAACGCGCACAGCGCACCACCGACATCGGCGATGAGCACGCGCTCACGGAACACCGTCGAAGGGATGTAGATCGCGAACCGGGTCCCGGCACCGGGTTTGCTGGTCACCGTGACCCGGCCGCCGATCGCCATCAGCCGCCGCCGCACGGCGTCGAGCCCGACGCCGCGACCCGACAGATCGGTCGTGTCGCGCCGGGTCGAGAACCCGTGCATGAACAGCAGCTCGTGCGCCGTCTCTTCCGAGATGATCGAGGCTGGCTCCGCGAGCCCGCGCATGATCGCCGCCTGGCGGACCGCGGCGAGATCGATGCCGCGGCCGTCATCTGCGACGCTGATCACGACGTGATCGCCGCGACCCTCGGCCGACAGCGAGATCTCGGCCGGCACGGGCTTGCCGCGGCGCTCGGACGCCGGCTCGATGCCGTGATCGACCGCGTTGCGCACGAGGTGGAGCAGCGGCTCGCGGACCTCGTCGAGCAGGTGGCGCTCGACCATCGCGCCGCCGTCGTCGATCCGGACCTTGATGTCCTTGCCGTGGGCGCGCGATAGCTCGAGCGCGTGATCGCCGAGCTCGGCGAGCGTCGGGTGGACCGGCGAGAGCCGCAGGGCCCACGCCGACGAGACGATCTCGTCGAGGTCGGCGCGCAGCCGCTCGACGTCGTGCATCACGTCGCGCGAGGTCGACAGCGTCTTGCGCAGGGTGGCGTGGATCCGGCCCATGTCGGCGTGCAGCGCGGACAGCCGCTCGCACACCTGGTCGACGTCGTGGGCGTTGACGTGGATCCAGCGCGCCGCCTCCTCGGGGGCGCGCGACTTGGCCGCCGCGGAGTTCGGCGTGGGTGGCGGCGCCGGCGCCGGCTCGGCCGGCTTGGGGATCTGCGACAGCGTCGTGCCTGGCGCCAGCTGCGTGGTCTTGGGCGGCGGGATCACCGGCACGCCGGCGGGCGGGGTGCCGGCGGCCTTGACCTGCGCGACCGGCGCGACGGGCGCCGGGGGTGCGGGGGCGGGCGCCGGCTCGCTCCAGCCGCTGTCGACCGCCGGCGCGGGTGGCGTCGGCGGCGGCGCCGGGGGAGCCGCCGCCACCGGCGGGGCCTCCTGCAGCGTGGCCAGCACCGCGGCCATCTGCGCGTCGATCACGGATCGCTCGCTGGTCTCGTCGCGCAGCGCGACCTTGACCGCCTCGAGCGCGATCGCCAGCGCCTGGCAGGCGTCCTCGAGCCCGCGCGGATCCTGCAGCCGGTCCTCGCACGCGTGCGCGACCTTGCCGATCGACACGAGCCCGAGCAGGTGCGAGTCGCCCTTGAGCGTGTGCAGCTCGCGGCGGATCTCGGCCAGCGCCTCGGCGTTACCCGCCGCGATGTCCGGGAGCTTGCTGCGGATCGCCCGGATGCGATCGACCGACAGCACCCGATAGCGCGCGATCAGCGCTTCGCGGCGAGAGCTCACGCGGAAGGGGTCTCGATGCGGAATGCCCGCACCAGGCTCGACAGCTTATCGGCCTGGCTCTTGAGCTGCTCCGCCGACGCGCGGGTCTGCGCCATCGCCGCGACCGACTGGGTCAGCGTCTCGGCGATCTCGCGCACGCTCTGCAGCACTTGCTCGGTGCCGCTGCGCTGCTGCTGGGTGACCAGCGTGATCTGGCGCGCGGCGTCGGTCGTGCTCGCCGCCAGCTTCTTGCTGTCCTCGGTCGCCATCATCGTCGAGCTGCCCGAGGCCCGGATGTCGCCGACCAGCGAGCGCACGTCGTGGACCGAGGTCATCACGCGCTCGGCCAGCCGCCGCATCTCGCCCGCGACCAGGCCGAAGCCGCGCCCGGCCTCGCCCGCGCGGCTGGCCTCGAGCGCGCCGTTGAGCGCGAGCAGGTCGCTGCGATCGGAGATGTCGCGGATCGTCTCGAGGATCTCGCCGATCCGGCCGGCGTGGTTGGTCAGATCGCCGATCCGGATCACCATGCGATCGGTGGTCTCGAGCGTGCGCTCGGCGTTCGACAGCACGCCGCGCACCGACTCGGACACGTGGGCCGCCGCTTCGAACAGCGACTCCATGGTCTGGCGGATCTCGACCATCGCGGTCGACTGCGACGCGGCCGCGGC
>DASWOO010001173.1:0-3198 GCA_036404335.1 Kofleriaceae bacterium | reverse complement strand
ACGACGAGCAGACAGACGGCCCAGCGGTACATCGCCTCCAGTTGTAGCAAAGTGCCGCCGCCTGCGGCACCCCGCATCGCGGCCCGACTCCGGCTCACGGCGCCGGGATGGTCACGTACGTGAACTTGTTCGGCTCGACGGTCAGCATCGCCGAGCGCCCGTCCGCGAGCGCCACGGTCGTCACGGTGGCCACCATCTGCCCGCCCACCTGCATGAGCATACAGTCCGGGTAGAGCACATCCGTCCCCGCCGTCGTGCTGCCAATGACGTTTTCCCACGCCGTGCCATTGAACTGACGAGCCGGCCCGCAGCTCATCGGGTCGATGCCGGTCAGCGTCGCGACACGCGACGGCGTGCCATCGATGTGAATCACCAGCTGACCGCGCTCCGGCTGAAACATCTGCCCATTCCCCGCGCCCGAGTACTCGTCCGCCAGCTCGCTGTCCGACAGCAACCGGACGCTCGCCAGCGTCGGCTTCGAGATCACCGCCGGCTGCAGCGTCAGCACCGCCGGGACCGTGTACTTGCCGATCGTCGACTTGCACTCGCTCGCCGCGGTCGGCGGCGTGATGTCGATCGTGATCGGGTTGGTGCTCGCCGCGAGGCACAGCTCGAACCGGCCATTGGGATTCGTCGTGTCCGTGATCGACGCCTGGCCGCGCACGATCGCCGTCGCCACGTTCACGCCGCAGAACACGGTGGCGTTCGCGTTCCAGTCGATGATCTCGGCGGTGTACTTCGGGGTCGCGCACCCCGCGTCGCTGGACGAATCAGGCGTCGCTGCATCGACCGGCTTGTCGCCGCCGCCACCGCCGCCGCACGCGGCGAGCGCGCAGCTCGCGAGGAACAGGGTCGCTCCGAAGCTTCGGCTAACTAGCATGCCCGGGAAGCTAGCAGACCTGCCTCGGCGGCGGCACGCACGTGATGCCGGCCTGCCCGACGATGTGACCGAAGTCGGCGGCTCCTCGTCAGTGCTTGGCCGGCGGCGCCTGGGCCGCGGCGATCGCGTCGGGCAGGGTCAGCTCGGCGAGCGCGTCCTGGAACTGGACGCGGGCGAGCATGATCTTCTCCTCCTGGTCGACGATCTGGATCGTCGTCTTCTGCACGCGGTCGGAGATCTCCTTCATCTTGGTCTTGAGGTGCACCATCAGGTCGCCGCCGGTCTTCACGGCCTGCAGGGTCACGAGCTGGGCGTGGAGGTCGTCCATGCGGCCGCGGTAGTCGTCGAGCCGGCGGCGCAGGCTGTCCTGGGTCTGGGCGTAGTCGACGAGGTCCTTGTGGATCGCGAGCAGCTTGTGGAGCTGGTCCTTGAGCTCGGGCGCGCCGTCGGGGGCGTCGAGCCAGACTTTCATCATGTCGAGGGTGACGTCGGCGCCGAGGTCGAGGGTGCGCTCGATCGGGGTCGACTCGGCGATCACGACGTCGCGGACCTCGTTGGCCGCGAGCTGGATCTCGAACAGGTGGGCGTCGCCGATGCGCTCGAACGCGCGCGGCGCGTCGATCAAGGTCCAGCCCTTGTTCAGCGTGTGGCGGATGAACACCTTGGCCGGCTGCGGCAGGCGGTTGGTCACGGTCAGCTTGCGGCGGCGGACGTGCTGGACCTCGGCGGTCAGGATGCCGCGCTGGAGCGACATCAGCCGGGACAGCTTGTCGTCCTCGCCGTCGTTGCGCTCGACGACAACCTGGCGGTCGAGCGCGAACGGGACCACGGCCGAGGCCTTGGGCGGGATCGGCTCGGTCAGGCCCTCGCCGATGAACCGCTCGTCGCCGTACACGGTGACCGGGCCGGTCTCGAGCGTCGAGTCGGTCGGGTTCTTGAACCGCACGGCGCGGAACGCGAACTGCGCGTTGCCGCGCTCGGACTCGGCGTCGTACAGGTACACGACCTCGCCCTCGGTCGGGCTGCGCACCATCGACACCATCGCCGACGAGCCGCGCGCGACGCTCATCGGCCGCTTGTTCTCGAAGTGGCTCTCGCCGACCGGCTGCGCGTCCTGGCCGGCCGCCGGCTTGCCGCCCGGCGATGCCTTGGCCACGACGGGCGCGGCCTGGGCGACCAGGCGGACGCGCTCGGGCTGGCTGGCGTCGACCTTGGCCACGACCTTGACCCGCGCCGGCGCGATGCCGTGGTCGATCAGCTGGTTGCGCACGATGTTGGCGCGATCGATCGCGCGGCGGTTCGCGGCGGCGTCGGCGCCGTGGGTCGAGCCTTCGACGACGATCGTCCGGTCGGAGTGCGCGAGCTGCTGGGCCAGCTGCAGGATCTTGAGATCGCCGAGCGCGACGCCGGCCTCGGGCGGCGCCGGCTCGTCGGCGGGCGCCGCCGTGGGGACCGGGCCCCGCGGCTCCGGCGCGCGCGGCAGGCGGTTGGCGTGCCGCGCCGCGAGCACGTCCGAGGTGGCGCCCGCGGTGAGCGAGACCGTCTCGTCCCGCGTCACCGCCGGGCGCGCCCGGGCATCGCCGGGATGGCCGGCCGGGCGACGGATCTCGCTATCGTCGAGCTCGCTGACCAGCTGGTCCTTGCCGTCGTAGGCCTTGGCGACCGCGCCGTACGGCGAGATCCCCGTCGGCGGCGCCACGGCGAACCGCTCCTCGTTGGCCAGGGTCTCGCGCTGGACCTGGCGCACGCTCCACAGATCGTAGTGGAACGACAGCGCCGACGACGAGCCGACGCCGACCAGCACGTCCTTCCAGTCCTCGCCCGAGGTGTTGTCGACGATCGCCCAGCCCTCGAGCATCACGTCCTTGTGCGCGCCGACGACGACGCGGTAGCTCGGCTTCCACGCCGGCGACTCGGTCACGTAGGTCAGCACGACGTCCGCCGTGGCCTTGGTCGGCAGCTGCAGCTGCATCACCAGGTTGGTCCCGTCGCCGGACTCGCGGCGCGGGATCGAGACCGGCAGCGGCTGGCGCGACACGGCGTCGACGACGGTCAGCGACTTGAGGAAGTCATCGACCCGGTCGCGCGGCACGCTGACCGTGAGCAGGCCGCCGGCCACCGTCGCGCGCCGCTCGTAGAACGCGACCCCGTTGCGATAGATGACCACGCGGCCCAGCGCGACGTCGTCGACCTTGACGAACGATGCATGCCTGGGACCGCAACCGACCGCGGCCAAGGCGAATAAAAACCCGGCGAGACGCTTTCTCATGTCTTCCCCCAACTGAAGCGATGGCGTGTGTTTCGCCAAACGCGCCGGG
>DASWOO010001172.1:0-4393 GCA_036404335.1 Kofleriaceae bacterium | reverse complement strand
GCGACGGGCCCAGCCTGCCGCTCGAGCTCGCGCGCAGCGCGACGTCCTCGAACCCCGAGGAGCCGTACCCGTCGTGGGTGATCACGCCAGGCGTGCCGGTGTCGCCGTCGCTGTGGGCCACCTTGCGGCTGCCCGACGACGTCGGGACCGACCGCGATCGCGCGCTGCTCAGCGCCGCCCACGCGCTCGCCGCGCGCGAAGGCGCGGATGTCTCGTGCATCGGCCGCTGGCCCGGCGGTCCGCCGCACGCCGAGGCCGAGGTGATCGCCGCCTGGGCCGCGGCGCGCCAGCTCGACGGCGTGGTGTGGACCGCGCTGCCGCCGCGCTGGCTCGGCGCCGATGGCGTACCCGCGCTCCCCGACGTGCTTGCTCTGGTCCGCGACCTGGTCGCGCGCGAGGTCTCCGCCTACGCCGAGGAATACATCCGGCGGACGCCGGCCGAGATCATCAGTCCGTACCGGGCCGCGATCGAGCGCGAGCTCGGTTGGACGGCGCAATAGCCAGAGGCATTTTGCCTCGGCGGTGCACGCAGTGCCTGCCGCAGGCGAGCCCGGCCGCACAGGGCGAACGCGCGTCGGTCATGCCCGGGCGGCGTCCGGCAGGCTTCCGTGCGAGCGCCGCCCGGCATCGCCGCTGCACAGCCTAGCCGGTATGGCACCACCCGCAGCGCACGCGCCTGACCAGCCCAAGCCTCGGTCGCCAGACCTCGAGCAGCAGCTCTATCGCTCGCTCAAAGCCCGGGCCGACGCCCAGCGCACGCCCTGGCAGCGGCTCGCAGACTGGCTGACCAACGCCGCAGGTAGCAACGCGTTCCTCGCGATCAACGCCGTGTGGTTCCTGGTCTGGACCGGGTGGAACAGCCACCTGATCCCCGGGCTCGAGCCGTTCGACGCGTTCCCGTTCGGCCTGCTGACGATGATCGTCTCGCTCGAGGCGATCCTCCTGTCGATCTTCGTGCTGATGGCGCAGAACCGGTCCGCGCGGATCGACCAGCTGCGCCAGGAGTTCGACCTGCAGATCAACCTGATCGCCGAGAGCGAGCTGACCAAGGTCCTGTGCCTGGTCTCGAAGATGGCCGAGAAGCAGGGGATCGACCTGTCGGACGACCACGACCTGAAGCGGATGCTGGCGCCGACCAACGCGGAGAAGATCGCCCGCGTGCTCGACGACCAGATCGGCGACGCCAAGCGGCCGGTGCTGTCGCGCGTGCCCGGCGCGTCGTCACTCTGACCGGTCTGCGCCCGGAAGAAACACCCTGGCTCAAAAGCAAAAGGCCGGCGAATACTCGCCGGCCCCTGATCAACGTTTACGTTGGTCGCCGCGTCTTAGACGACGCGAACGTTCTCGGCGCGCGGACCCTTGGGGCCGCGACCTTCGTTGTACGAGACCTTCTGGCCCTCGCGCAGATCCTCAAACCGAACGCCCTCGACCGCGGACATGTGGAAGAACATGTCGACGCCCTTCTCGTTCGAAATGAAGCCAAAACCCTTGTCAGTGAGACGCTTGATCGTACCTAGAGACATCGTAGAGCTCCCGTCGCAGCCAGAACTACCGAGCCGCCAGATTGCGGTGACGGTCGAACCGACCCAATGTCTGAACCTTAAACGGCACGACGGCGAGCGAATTCGGCAACTATTTATCAAATATCGAAAATCACCCAGAATTATCGGTGGTCGTTTGCGCGCAGCAGCGTGAACCAGAACGTCGCGCCGCGGCCGGGCTCGCTGTCGACCCCGATCGAGCCGCCGTGCTGCTCGACAATCCCCTTGCAGATCGCGAGGCCCAGGCCGGTCCCGGCCTTGGCGGTGTCCCGGGCGCGCCAGAACCGGTCGAACACGCGCGGCAGCTGCGCCGGCTCGAGCCCGGGGCCGGTGTCGACCACCGCGATCCGGACCATCGGCCCGTCGGCCTCGACCCGGATCGAGATCCGACCGGCCGCGGGCGTGTGCTTGACCGAGTTGGTCAAGAGGTTGCCGAGCACCTGGATGATCCGGCCGCGGTCGCCCTGGACGCGCACCGGCGGCGCGCTCAGCGCGGTGTCGATCACGAGCCCCTTGGCGTCGGCCGCGCGGCGGACGGTCTCGACCGCCTCCTCGATCATCGCGTCGATCGCGCACGGCGCCGGGCTGACCGACAGCTTGCCGCTCTCGATGTTCGAGATGTCGAGCAGGTCGCGGACCAGGCGCTCCATCTTGGTGATCGCGCGCTGGATCACGCCGATCTCGCGGCGCTCGGGGCACGACTCCTCGAGGCTCTCGGCGGCGAGCAGGATCGCGCTCATCGGCCCGCGCAGATCGTGGCCGACGGTGGCGACCAGGTCGGCGCGCGCCCGCATCGCGTTGTGCTGCTCGTGGACGTCCGTCGCGGTGCCGTACCAGCGCACGATCTCGCCGCTCGCGTCGCAGTGCGGGACGCCGCGGCCGAGGTGCCAGCGGTACTGGCCATCGTGGCGCCGCAGCCGGTACTCGACCTGCCACGGCGTGCGGCTCGCGCGGGCCTGCGCCCAGCTCGCGAAGCACGCGTCGCGGTCGTCCGGATGGATCGCGGCGAGCCACGCATCGTGCAGCGACAGCGACGCCGCCTGCCCGGTGTACTCGCGCCAGCGCGGGTTCATGTACGCGTCGCTGGCATCCGCGTTCATCGACCACACCAGGTGCGGGATCGCGTCGACCAGGCGCCGCAGCTCGGGCTCGCCCATCGCGAGGCGGTCGAACGCGGGATCCATGGGCCAGCCAGCAGGCATGGGAGGCTGCGCAGCCAGGCTTTGCGTCATGGGGGCACAGCGCTGGCGTGCACGGCGCGTGCACAACCGCGGTGCGCAGATCCTGCGGCCTGGCGTGGGGCGATGCGTGTCAAGAACGCTCGGTGAGCCGCGCGTCCCGGGCCCTCGTTGTCTGCCGCGCCCCCCGCGCGATGGCGCGCGAAGGATGCTACCGTCCGGCGGCCACCCGTATGAAGCGCCTCCTGATCGTTGACGACAGCAAGCTCATGCGCGACATGGTCGCCGCCTGCCTGCGCCCGCTCGGCGCGGTGGCGTTCGAGTTTGCCGGTAGCGGCCTCGAGGCGATCGAGCGGCTGGCCCTCGCCAGCTTCGACATGATGGTGCTCGACCTCAACATGCCCGACGTCGGCGGCATCGAGGTCATCGAGTTCGTCCGCGCCCAGGACCGGCTGCGCGCGCTGCCGATCCTGATCGTCACGACCCGCGGCGACGAGGACAGCAAGGCCCAGGTGCTCGCCGCCGGCGCGTCGAGCTTCCTTGCCAAGCCGTTCGTGCCCGCCGAGATCCTCGCCGAGGTCCGGCGCCTGCTCGCGGCCGCCGCCGAGATCGGCCACGCGCCGGCGTGAGCGAGCGGATCGATCTCCAGGAGTTTGTCGCCGGGTTCATCGCGGAGTCAGACGAGCTGATCGGCGTGGCCAACGCGTCCCTGCTCGAGATCGAGACCGCGAACCGGACCGGCAGCGCGAGGCCCCGGGCGGTGCGCGAGCTGTTCCGCGCGCTGCACACGATCAAGGGCCTGGCCGGCATGGTCGGCGTCGAGCCGATCGTCGAGCTCGCGCACGTGCTCGAGAGCCTGGTCCGGGCGGCGGACCGCGCCGGCCGCTCGCTGTCGCCCGACGCGGCGGATGCCTCGCTGCGCGGGGTCGCGGCGATCGCCGAGCGAGTGCGCGCCGTCGAGGCCCAGCGCGAGCCGGCGGCGATCCCCGGCGAGCTGATCGACGCGATCGTCGCCGCGTCGACGCCCGGGACGCTGACCCCGCCGCGCGGGCTGCCGGCGATCGCGCCGCCCGTCGTGCCCCCCGGCAACGCGCAGGGCTGGGACGCGGGCCTGGGCCCGGCCGAGCGCACCCAGCTCGCGGCGGGCTGGCGCGCGCACCGGCGGGCGTGGCGCATGACGTTCGTGCCGAGCGAGGAGCTCGCGGCCCGCGGCGTCTCGATCGGCGCGGTGCGCGCGCAGGTCGCGGCGCTCGGCGAGCTGATCAAGGTGATCCCCAAGGCGACGCCGGGCAAGGGCGCAGGCATCGCGTTCGAGCTGATCGCGATCAGCGACGCGGCGCCCGCGGCCCTGGCCGAGGCCGCCGCGATCGGCGAGGCCGCGATGGTCGAGCTGTACGATCCCGCGCCGCCCGCCGAGCCGGCCGTCCCCGAGCCGGCCGCCCCCGAGCCGAGCCGGGCCGCGATGGCGAGCGTGATCCCGGGCCTGCCCCCGGGCGTGATCGATCTGCCCGCCGAGCCGGCGGTCGGCGGCGCGATCGGCCGGTCGCTGGTCCGGGTCGAGCTCGGCCGGCTCGACGAGCTCCAGGATCAGCTGTCGACGATGATCGTCTCGCAGTTCCGGCTCGAGCGCGAGATCGCCGCCCACGTCGAGCGCGGCCACGACGCCCGCGGCCT
>DASWOO010001171.1:0-1825 GCA_036404335.1 Kofleriaceae bacterium | reverse complement strand
TCGGGTCTAGCAGCGCCATCGGCCGGCCGGCCGCGTCGATCACCGTGGCGCCGCTGGCGGCGAGCGACGCGACGTGGTCGACCTGATCGACCCGCAGCGCGCAGGTCATGCCCTCGATCTCGACCACCAGCGCGCCATCGCCCTGGCGGGCGGGCAGCCCGGCCGTGCCGTCGAGCAGCGCGGCCAGATCGATCACCGGCAGGATCGCGCCGTGCAGGTTGCACACCCCGGCGACCGCGGCCGGCGCGGTCGGCACGTTGGTGACGAACCCAAGGCTCGTCACCTCGCGCACCCAGCGCAGCTCGAGCGCGTAGCGCACGGCGCCGATCGTGAACACGATGACGTTGCGCAGGTCGATCACGCGCGGATCATACGGCAGGCGATCGGTCGATCTGGCGCGCGAACCGCTCGATCAGCTTGCTGACCATGCGCGGCGCCTCGAGCTGGGGCGCGTGGCCGACCCCGCGCAGCACGACCAGCTCGCCGCGCGGCAGCGCCTGCGCGAGATCTTCGGACGTGCGCTTGTCGATGATCCGGTCCTGCTCGCCGTGGATCACCAGCGCCGGGCACGCGATGCCGCCGAGCTCGGCGGGCACGCCGGCGTCGCCCGCCGCGAGCACGAAGCCGCGGAACAGCCGCTGCAGCACCGGGGCCCGCCGCGCGCGCTGGGTGATGACGTAGCGGATCACCGCGCGGCCGACCGGCGGCGGCTGCTCCAGCACGATCTGCATGAACTTGTCGATGTCCTGCTCGCGCGGGATCAGCGGGTTGTCGCCGTCGACCCAGACCCGGGCGCCGACGTGGATATCGCGGCCGACCGAGTCGACCAGCACCAGCCCGGCGACCCGATCCGGCCAGCTGACCGCCAGGCGCAGCGCCACGCCGCCGCCCATCGAGTTGCCGCAGATCACCGCGCGGTCGATGCCGCGGTCATCCAGCGTGCGGATCACCGCCTCGGCGTGGTGGCGGATGCTCGCCCGCGCTTCCGGAACGTCGTCGGACTGGCCGTGGCCCGGCAGGTCGATGCCGAGGAAGCCGCGGGCCCGCGGGGTGAGCGCCGCGGTGAACAGCCAGGTCTCCTTGTCGCCGCCGAACCCGTGGATGCCGACCAGCGGGGTGCCGCGCTTGCCGGGCCGCGCGTAGTACGCGATGCCGTCCGCGGTCTGGCCCGCGCGCACGCCGGCCGCGAGCGAGATCGCGCGCTCCATCGTCCGCAGCTGGACGCCGCCGAGCGCGACCTCGAGATCGTTGCGCGCCCGCAGCCGCCACGACGGCGCGGTCATGACCGGCCCCACGCCGGCACCGCGTCGAGCACGCGCAGCACGTTGCCGCCGAGGATCTTCTCGAGCACCCGCGGTGGCACCCCGCGGCGGGACAGCGCCACGGTCAGGTTGGGCAGCGCGGCGATGTCCTCGAGGCCGACCGGCGGCACGACGAAGCCATCGAAGTCCGAGCCCAGCGCCGGGACGTCGTCGCCGGCGACATCGATGATGTGCAGCAGGTGATCGACCACCGCCTCGATCGACGCCGAGCCCAGGTAGCGCCGCGCGAAGATCACGCCGACGCAGCCGCCTTTGTCGGCCACCGCGCGCAGCTGCTCGTCGTCGATGTTGCGCCAGTGCTGGTGCACGCCGAGCACGCCGGTGTGCGAGACCATCGGCGGCAGGGTCGCGAGCTCGAGCGCGTCGAAGAACCCGCGGCGGTTGATGTGCGCCAGGTCGACGATCACGCCGCAGCGCTCGCACTCGCGGATCACGTCGCGGCCGAACCCGGTCAGGCCCTCGCTGCCGTCGGCGCCGCGGCCCTTGGCCGGCCGGCCGATCGC
>DASWOO010001170.1:0-6100 GCA_036404335.1 Kofleriaceae bacterium | reverse complement strand
GCGGTGCCGCTCGGCGATCGCTACGCCGTGGTGCTGCGCGCCCGCCGGTCGACCCACCCCGAGCAGTACATGCTCGCGGTGTTCGACGGCCTGGCGGCGTCCGAGCACCAGGCGCTGGGCTACGACGTCCGCGATCCCGAGCTGTCGTACGAGCCCTCGACCCGGCTGCTCGCGACCAGCGACGGCGGCAACGCGATCCTCTTGCCCTACGACCCGGCGACGCACACGTTCGGCGCGGCGATCCGGATCGCCGACGGCAACCTCGCCGGCAAGCTGCGCGCGCTCGACCCGGCGCTGGCCGGCGGCGTCGCGGCGCTCAAGATCGACGAGGCGATCGGCGGCGTGAAGGTCAGCGAGATCATGGCCGCCGACCTGGTGCCCGGCGGCAGCGTCGCCCCGCGGCGCGCGTACCGCGTGCCCGGCGACCTGCGCGCGGTCGATCGCGCCGGCCGGCTGTACATGCGCGAGGCCGAGCATGGCGACGTCACGGTGTACACGCGCGGCGCCGCCGGCGCCGTGCTGCACGGCATGGCGGCGCTGAACCTCAAGCCCAACGCCGACGGCTCGCTGATCGCCGCGACCGACCCGCCGCGCGTCGTGCTGCTCGCCGCGACCGGCGCCGTCCGGTGGGACGTCCAGCACTGGAACAGCGCCGAGCTGGACTGGCTGGCCGACGGCGGGCTGATCGCGCAGTTCGCGACCGGCGTCGCGACCCTGGACCTCGCGACCGGCTCGCTGACCCGCCGACGCTGCGGCTGGAGCTTCGGGCTGTCCGAGCAGCCGTTCGACCAGGCGCAGGGCCTCGCGTCGCTGTGCGACGCCCGCGCGAACTGACCTGAGACTTCGGGCTAGACTTCGATCCGGCCCGCGGTCGTGACCGACGTGCCGGGGGTGAGCTCGTGCGCCGCGAGCACCGCGACCTCGGGCAGCTCGGGCTCGAGCAACGCGCGCAGGTGGCGGCGGACGTCGCCGCTGGTCAGGATCACGCCGGGCCCGGCACCGAGCGCGGCCCGGGCGGCCGCGACGATGTCGTGGGCGATCGCCGGCTCGAGCGCGAGCACGGCGCCGCCGTCGCGCCGGTCGATGGACGAGCGCACCGCGTCCTCGATCATCGCGTCGACGGTGTAGACCGCGAGCTGGCCGCGCGGCGCCCACCGCGCGCTGATCTGCCGGCGGAGCTGGCCGCGCACGTGCTCGGCGAGCCCGGCGGCGCTGGCGCCGGTGAACCCGCCGGCCGGGGCGGGGGCGAGCGCGATCGCGTCGAGGATCGCGGCCAGGTCGTCGAGCGGGACTTGCTCGCGCGCCAGGCCGCGCAGCAGCTCGGTCAGCACCGGCAGCGAGGTGACCCGCGGCACGACCTCGCGGACCAGGAGCGGCGCGGTGCGCGCGGTGCGCTCGACCAGCGCGGCGACGCGATCGACGGTGAGCAGCTCGGCGGCGAGCGGGGCCAGCGCGCCGGGCAGGGCGTCGAGCACGCCGGCGAGGCGATCGCCGGCCAGCCACGCGACCGGCGTGCCGTCGATCGCGAGCACGGCCTCGCCGGCCAGCGCCGGATCGCGCGCCAGGGCGAGCGGCGGCAGCGGCGTGCCGGTCCGGGCCGCGACGTCGCCGCGCAGCTCGGCCAGCCGGGCGCGGTGCGCGGCGGTGAGCTCGGCGTGCAGGCCGGGCGGCAGCCGCAGCACCAGGCCGGGCGCGTCGCCGTCCGCATCGAGGCCTTCGCTCACCGCGGCCGGCGCCCGCCGCGCCAGCCACGCGCCCAGCGCCGCCAGCGCGCCGAGCCCGGCGAACGGCACCAGCGGCAGCCCGGGGACCAGGCCGAGCGCGATCAGCAGCACCGCGGCCGCGGCGAGCGCGCGGGGCTGGCCGGCGCCGAGCCCGCCCAGCGCGCCGAACGACTCGCCCAGCGCCTCGCGCATCGAGCGATCGCCGGTCGACGCCACCCGCGTGACGAGCAGGCCGCTCGCCACCGCGACCATCAGCGACGGGATCTGCGCGACCAGGCCCTCGCCGATCGACAGCAGCGAGTAGGTCCGCACCGCGTCGGCGGCCGACAGCCCGCGCTGGCCGATGCCGATCACCAGGCCGCCGGTCAGGTTGATCACGACGATCACGATCGCCGCGACCGCGTCGCCCTTGACGAACCGCATCGCGCCGTCCATCGCGCCGTACAGCTGCGACTCGCGCTCGAGCTCGGTCCGCCGCCGCCGCGCCGCCGCCGCGTCGATCGCCCCGGCGCGCAGCTCGCCGTCGATCGCCATCTGCTTGCCCGGCAGCGCGTCGAGCGCGAACCGGGCCGCGACCTCGGCGACCCGCTCCGCGCCGCGCGCGACGACGACCAGCTGCACCACCGTGATCACCGCGAACACCACGAGCCCGACGACCAGGCTACCGGCGACCACCGCGCCGCCGAACGCGCGGACCACGTCGCCGGCGTCGGCGTCGGCGAGGATCAGCCGGGTCACCGAGACCTCGAGGCCGACCCGGAACAGCGTCGTCACCACCAGCACGGTCGGGAACGCCGATAGCTGCAGCGGCCGGGGCGTGAACAGCGCCGCCATCAGCAGCGCGACCGACATCGCCAGGTTCAAGGTCAGCAGCAGGTCGAGCACCGGCCGCGGCAGCGGCACGATCAGCATCGCGACCACCGCGAGGACCAGGCCCGCGATCACCAGCTCGCCGAGCCCCGCGCGCTTCACGGCCCGTCGATCTCCTCGAGCTCGCTCGGATCGAGCTCGATCGCGTCGCCCTCGACGTTGTCGCTCGGCCCGCCGAGGTGGCGGACCAGCGACAGGTGGATCTGGCTGCGGATCATCCGCAGCACGCTGTCGAGCTCGCTGCTCGGCAGCTTGAGCCGGTTGCGCAGGATGTCGAGCGTCGTGCGCGCCAGCTGCTCCTTGGCCTTCTCGAGCCAGCGGAACGCCGTGACCCGGTGGATCCGGTAGATACACCGATCTCGTCGATGTTGAGGCCGTCGACGTGGTGGTAGCGCAGCAGGGTCTGCTCGCGGGCGCCCAGCGCGCCGAGCGCCTCGGCGAACGCCTCCTTGAACTGGTGGGCGTAGGTCCGCTTCATGTACTCGAGCTCGGGATCGTCGGCGGCGATCGCGTGCTGGGCGATCAGGTGATCGTCGTCGGCGAGCACCTCGCGCTTGCCCTTGCGCATCTCGTTGAGGCAGGTCCGGACCGCGACCGAGCGGACCCAGCGCCGCAGGTCGCCGCGGCCGCCGTACTCGGCGATCTTGCCCGCGCTGGTCGGCTGGCCGGCGGTGCCGCCGCCGACGAACAGCCGCTGGCGGACCAGCTGCTTGACGTCGGCCAGCCGCGAAGCGCCGATCCGCATCCGGGCGAGCGCGATGTCGACCTCGCGCATGTAGTCGCGGTCGAAGGCGCCGATCGCCGCCGGCAGCTGCTGCGCGCACGCGCACGCCAGGTAGAGATCGGCCGGGCGCAGGCCGTCGAGCGCGGCCTCGGCGAGCTCGGACGTCGCCTGGCGCGCGACGAACTCGACCACGCGCCGGGCCTCGACGTGGAGCTCGGGCCACGCGGCGCGGCCCTCGGCGACGATCGCCCACAACCGGCGGTCGAGCTCCGGGATCCGGGCGAGCTCGGCGCGCACCGCAGCAGGCGCGGCATCGAGGAACGGAGACACCAGGCTCGGCGTGGTCACCGTCACGGATTAGGCCATCGCCACCGAGCATTGGTCAAACGATCTGCCTTGGGCTACGATGACATCCGAGTCGACGGATGGAGCCGAACCGTAAGGTCCGAAAGCAAGGGCTCGAGCACTTCATCAAGTTCGTGCGCGAGCTGCCCTCGCCCTCGCCCCAGGCGATGTTCCAGGCGCTCGAGGAGCACGGCTATCGCGGCCAGGACTCGGCGCGGCGTGCGCTTTGTCTCATGGCGTACCGCCACATCAAGCGGATCAAGCGGATCTACCTCGACGGGATCGACCGCGCCGAGCTGCCGCGCAAGTCGAACTACCTGTGCGTCGGCCCGACCGGCTCGGGCAAGACCTACCTGGTCGAGACCTTGTTCGGCAAGATCCTCAAGCTGCCGACCGCGCTGGTCGACATCACGACCTACTCCGAGACCGGCTACGTCGGCCAGGATCCGTCGACGATCCTGACCCGGCTGCTGCACACCGCCGACGAGAACCCGATGCTGGCGTCGATCGGCATCGTCTGCCTCGACGAGTTCGACAAGATCGCGTCGGGCCAGAACAACGCGATCTTCGCCGGCGCCGGCACGACCAAGGACGTCACCGGCATGGGCGTGCAGCGCGAGCTGCTCAAGATGCTCGAGGCCAGCGAGGTCGTGGTCCCGCTCGATCTGACCCACAGCTCGTACGCCGACCACGTCGTGATGTCGACCGCGGACATCGCGTTCATCGCCGCCGGCGCGTTCTCCGGGTTCCAGCAGATCGCCCACCGCCGGGCGATGCGCGATCAGATCGGCTTTGGCCGGTCGCAGATCGCCGACGGCGCCGATCCGGATGCGATCGCCGTCGACTTCTCGGCCGAGCAGGTCGAGAACGTCGCCAACTTCCAGGCCTACGGCTTCCTGCCCGAGCTGGTCGCGCGGTTCACCCGGGTCGTGCCGTTCCGCGCGCTCGACTCCGGCACGCTGAAGGACATCCTGCGCAGCGACGTGGTCGTGCGGATGAGCCGCGAGTTCAAGCTCGAGGGCTTCGAGCTGGCGATCGACGAGGCCGTGCTCGATCACATCGTCGACGACGCGCTCCGCCGCGAGACCGGCGCGCGCGGCCTGGCGTCGACGTTGACCCGGCAGCTCGAGGACGTGGCGTTCGGCGCGTTCGGCGTCGAGCGCGGCGGGACGGTGCGGGTCCAGCTGGTGGACGACGAGATCACGGTCGGCGTCGCCTGACCGGCTGAAAAAATTGGCCCCGGCGCGACAGCTGGGCTGCAATCCTGCGCATGGTTTCGTTCCGGACATTCGCGCCCGTCGGGGCGATCGCGTTGCTGATCCAGACCGCGCAGGCGCAGGAGATCGACATGTCGCCGCCCGGCTCGGTGGCCGCGCCGGCGCCGTCGACCAGCGCCGCGCCGGCGGCGGCGCTCGGCGGTGACGACGCCGCGTTTCACAAGGGCACGCTGGGCTTCGCGTTCCCGATCACCCTGCTCAGCAACATCTCGAGCGGCGTCGGCGGCGTCGCCGAGCGCGTGCAGACCATCGACCTCATCTACTTCCTCGACGACAAGGCCGCGGTCGACCTGATCGGCGGCATCAACTTTCACCGCAAGCAAGGCACCGACGCGACCGGCATGACGGTCGACACCAACCTAGATGTATGATGTTCTGAAGTAACGGCAAATCTGAACACACTATTATATTAGTACACCTTAATGATGTCAATATTGTCGACATGCGGGTTGATAGGCTGCATGCGCCTGCGCCCGAAAGCCGTATGGGATCTGACTACGGCTGACTTCGGATGTGCCATGGAAATATGATCGAGCATCTGTTGGTTCGACACAAACCCCTCACACCCGGGAAAACCGGCGCATATGCGCAGAGGGTCTTGGTACGAGACTAAGTACAAGCATATGAAAGAGAGCACACCGCCCAAGGTACTCATCGTCTTCTGAAAGGCGGCCGGACTTCAGACGACAGCGAGCGCGCGGGGTAATTTTCCTGCGATCGGGGTTGTAAGTCACATGTAGTGCCGCGATTCGTAGCACCACTACTAAAGTTGACATCCCAGGTCCCCGGCAGTAACTTGCTCACTCCCTATGCCCCGGGAGATCTGACCGACTACTTTATGCCCTTCGTCAATCACCTTGACTCGGACCCGAATGGGAAGACGGGAGTACAGTGGCCCCGTTACAACCTCGGTACGCACCATATGCTGCATTTGAACGAGGGCGAAGCAGCGATCAACGTGACTTCAGACGTTGAGTATACTTGAATGGTGTAAAATATTTGCAGCTCATACTCATGTCCTCTAATTCACAGTGGAGTAGGGACATGGAGGGTGCTAGGAGAGGACAAGAGAGGCGAGGTTATGAGAGGTTAGGGTTCGCTTAGTCAGCGAGAGGAGGTACAGCATGCACAGAGGAGGACAGGATCACGACGAGAGTCAT
>DASWOO010001169.1:0-2763 GCA_036404335.1 Kofleriaceae bacterium | reverse complement strand
TCATCACGTGGAAGACCCACGGCGACATCCAGGTCGATTCGGCGTACAGCGTCAGGTCGGGACCGGCGTCCGGCATGCCGCATAGCGTAGCGGATGCCGTCGCCATGCGCTGCTCGTGAAACCGGTCTACGTGCGCAGCGTCGCCGAAGACTTGGAGCGAAAGATTTGCGGCCTCACGGCGACGGCTGCTGCTGATTGCAGTCCACCGTCGCCATCGCCCCGATCCAGTCGTGGAGCAGGGCGGCGCCATCGGCGTGGGTCACCGAGCGGCCGAGCAGCGGCATGATCGCCCCCACCTGGGTCGTGTGGTCGCGGAAGTACAGGATCGACGAGTCGGGCGCGCCGGGCACGATGTCGAAGGTCAGCCCGCCGTAGCCGACGCCGGCGCTGCCGGGCCGCTTGCACACCCCGAGGTGGAACAGGTCGGTGTTGCCGTGATCGAGGAACAGCTGCGACGTGATGCCGTTGTTGCCGTGCGGGTTGTGGCAGTGGCTGCAGTTGATGTCGAGGTAGGCCCGCGCCGCGGTGTCGAGCTCGGCGGCCGGCACCACGCCGGGCCCGCCGGCTTCGATCGGCCGGAAGTCGTACGCCTTGGGCGCCGCGGCCGAGGCCGGCGCGCCGGTCAGCATGCCGAGCTCGGTCAGGTGATCGAGCGTGTTGACCACGCCGATCGCGCCGCCGTAGTCGTAGTCGCGGTTGATGTGCCGCGCCTTGACGCCGATCAGCACCATCGAGATCGCGCCGCTCTGGTCCTGCAACGTGTGGCAGCTCTCGCACTGGTTGCGCTGCGGGACCAGGTAGCTCGCGTGCTGCAGGTTGCCGTCGAGGTCGGTGAAGTCGATCGGCCGGACCTCGCCGCCGGGGGAATACGTCGCGTCGCGCTGATCGGCGTCCCAGATGTACGGCATCGGCTTCCAGCCATCCGCCGCGCGGACCAGGAGCCGGGTCTCGACCAGCTTGGGGTCGGTCGGGGTCCGCAGATCCGTCGCGAACGAGAACGTCTTGACGATCACCGAGCCGACCGGGAACGCGAGCGCGGCGTCGGCATCGTAGGTCGCGGCCTGGCCGGGCGGGACGTAGATCGCGCGCTGCTTGAGCGCGTAATCGGAGAACAGCGGCGTGTTGAGGTCGTAGGGCACGACCCGATCGTTGAACGTGAACCCGGTCTGCGCGGTCCAGGTGAACAGCTGGTACTGCGACAGCTTCTGCGCCGGCGCCGCCGCCGGATCGATCATCACCGGGCCGGTCAGCTGCGCCGGGCCGCGCGCGTCGACCGGCGCGTCGTCGCCCATGCTGCCGCCGCCACCGCCGCCGCACGCGGCGAGCAAGACGCCGAGGCTGTAGACGTACTTCTGCATGGCGTCAGTTGCCGGTGGTCAGCGCCGCCGGCTGGGTCGAGGGCAGGGTGACCTGGGCGACCGCGCCGCCGTCGAGCGCGACGCAGTCGAACGGCGCGAACGGCTTGGCGGGCCGGAAGAACGGCTTGAACCCAGCCGGCGACTGCTCGGCGAGATCGAGGCTGGCGAACGTGCCGCCGGTGTTGCCGCCGACGCAGATGTGGTTGGCGTTGGAGTTGTCCGCGGCGACCGTGGCGCTGAACTTGGGCTCCTGGACCGAGTCGTACAGGACGTTGTCGACCGGGGTCGACGGGCCGTAGACCGCCGCGAGCAGCAGGCCGACGTGCAGCGGATCGCCCAGGTCGGGATCGGTGCCCGAGCCCGAGTGGGTGTTGCCCGCGACCAGGATGTTCTCGCTGCGGAAGTTGGCGATCGTGCCCGCGGCCGGCACGATCAGGCCGAGGTCGGTGTAGTCGCCGACCAGCGTCGAGGTCGGCAGGGTCCAGTGCGCCGGATCCATGTCGAGGGTCAGGCCGCTGATGATCGCGATGTCGCCGGTGCCGTTCTTCGCGTACGTGTTGCCGGTGATCTCGACGCGGCGCGACGCCATCGCGAACGTGCCGGTGCCCGACGGGATGCTCGCGACCGTGCCACCCGACGCGAAGTTGGTGTGGTTGTTGTCGTGGATCATGTTGTCGCGCAGCCGGATGTCGCGGCCGACGATCGGGTTACCCGGCAGGTCGAACACGACGATGCCGCCGACGTTATCGGTCGCCTCGTTGTTGAACACGTCGGCGTACTCGGTGTTCTCGATCTCGAGGCCGGCGACGTTGCCGCTCACCAGGTTGTCGTGGACGATCACGTGCTGGCACTGGCCGACGTAGAGCCCGGCGTCCGACGCGTTGTGCGCCTCGCTGTTCTCGACCAGCACGTTCTTGGAGTGCACCGGGTAGATGCCGTACGCGCCGTTGGTCGACGCCGAGGTGTTGGTCCAGGTCGCGCGGATGTGGTGGAACGTGACGCCGTCGGAGTCCTCGACGCGGATGCCGTCCTTGGCGGCGTCGAGCACGACCAGATCCTGGACCAGGAAGCCGTCGCCGACGACGTCGACGCCGTTGCCCTGGGTCGTCGTGCTGCCGAAGTCGAGCACGGTCGCGCCGTCGCCGTCGATGCCCTGGCCGACCAGGTGGATCCCCTTGTTGCGGATCGTCAGCTGGTTGGTCATCTGGAACGTGCCCGAGCCGAGGATGATCGTCGTGTTGTCGGCGAGCGAGTTGACCGCGGTCTGCAGCATGGCGTCCGCGCCCGCGGGGACCTCCATGCAGGTGCCGGTGACCTTCGAGCAGTCGAGCCCGCTGTTGCCGTTGTTATCGCCGCAGCCGGTGGCCAATCCCAACGTGACGCTGGTGCCGAACAAGAAGATCGA
>DASWOO010001168.1:0-4672 GCA_036404335.1 Kofleriaceae bacterium | reverse complement strand
GCTCGTTGGTCGACCAGCCGGCGAACGTGTTGACCGCGAACACGACCACGCGGTCGCCCGTGCCCGAGTCGAACGACTGGACGCCCGCGGCGCGCAGGTCGATGCGGCCAAGGCCCACGTCCGGGCTCTCGAGCCCCCAGGCGTAGAAGTCGGCGGTGCCGGTGATGTTCGCGCTGGCGTTGGTCACCGACGCGGTCGAAAACGACAGGCCGTTGAACTTCGGCAGCTTGGCGGCGACGTTCGACGACACGCGCGGGACGAGGAAGTACGGCACCTTGAGCGAGATGCCGCGGTTGTCGTTGGCCGAGGCCGGGGTGAACGTCACCGTGCCGGCGACGCTGCGGAAGTCGTCCGAGTTGCCCGCGGTGGCGGCCGGGACGTTGAGGCTGACCGCGACCGTGCCGGTGCCGTGCGCCGAGACCGTGATCGCCGTCGAGTTCGGGGTCAGGGTGTGCGGCGAGCCGTTCTGGTGATCGACGCTGACGTTGAACGTGATCGCGGTGTTCGCGTCGTTCTTGATGTGGATCGTCTTGGTCGCGTTGTAATCGGCCTTGAACTCCTTGAGGCCGAAGTTGAGCGCGATCTCGTCGGCGTCACCGTAGGCGTAGGCCAGGGTGCCGGCGACCGACGCCGCGTTGACGAGGCCGGTGCCGACGCGGTGGGTCGCGTAGTCGGCGAGCTGGTCCGGGTTACCACTGTTGATGATCGCGGCCTTGATCGCGGCCGGCTTCCAGTTGCGGTGCGCCTGGATGCCGAGCGCCGCGACGCCGGCGATGTGCGGGGTCGCCATCGACGTGCCGGACTCGATGACCGAGCCGGTGCCGCTGCCGACCAGCGTCGAGTTGATCGCCTCGCCGGGGGCGGCGATGTCGGGCTTGAGCGCCGCGTCACCGAGGCGCGGGCCATCGGAGCTGAAGCTCGCGGTGCCGGTGCGGATCGGCGTGCCGTTGTTGACCTGGATCGTCTGGCCATCGCGCGCGATCAGCCGCGAGCCGGGGCTCGACGGGCTGGTCACCGGGCCGGGGACGCCGATGAACGGGATCGTGACGGTGTACTGCTCGCCGGTGTCGGGGTTGACCGTGATCTGGTCCTCGAACGGCGGGGTCGAGCCGTCGGTGTTGACCATGACGACCGCGGCCGCGCCGGCCTTCTGGCCGTAGATCGCGCGGGCGACGCGGGCGCAGACGCCGCGCTGGACGACGACGATCTTGCCGGTCACGCCCTGGGCGGTGTACTCGTTCGGGTCGCAACCGAGGCTGACCGCGGTCCCCGTGCGGAGGACCTTGACCTGCAGCGAGCTGTTGGTGAACGTCGCGCCGTTGGCGTCGATCCCGACCACGGTGCGGGCCGCGTCACCGGTGACGGCGGGCAGCACGAGGTTGGCGGTCGGCAGGGTCTGCGGCGTCGAGCTGGCGGCGACCGCGATGCCGCGCGAGCTCGAGCCCGGCGACGACAGGATGTAGTGCTGGTTGCCGTCGTTGCCCGCGGCGGAGGCGACGGTGACGCCGGCCTTGACCGCGTTGTCGGTCGCGATCGCGTCGGCCGAATCGGCGTCGCCGTACGCGGCGCCGAGCGACATGTTGACGACGTCCATGTCGTTGTCGACGGCCCACTCGAGCGCCTCGCTGACCACGTCGGTCGAGCCGGCGCAGCCGAACACGCGGATCGCGTAGAGGTCGGCCTTGGGCGCGACGCCCGGGCCGATGCCGAACGTGCGGTTGGTATAGGTCAGCTGGTCGTACGGGCCCTGGAAGGTCGAGCCGTCGGCGAGCACGCCGAAGCCGGCCGCGCTGCCCGAGACGTGCGAGCCGTGACCGCCGCAGTCCAGCGGGTTCGAGTCGGGGTGCGGGACGAGCGCGTCGCCCGAGCCGGCCGCGTTGTACGCGTCGCCGACCAGGTCGATGCCGCCCTTGACCTTGGGGGCGTTGGGGCCGAACAGCGCGGGGTCAGCCGGCTGGGTGCTGGTCGCGGCCGCGGCGGTGAACGCGGCGACCGTGCCCGGGCCGCCGAAGTTGGCGTGGGTGTAATCGATGCCGGTATCGATGATACCGATCTTGACGCCCTCGCCGTGCACGCCGGCGACGCCGGCCCACGCGAACGGGGCCTGGATGCGCTGGACGCTGACCACGTTATCGGTGGTGTAGCGCGCGACCGACTTGACGCCGGTGACGCCCGGGATCCGCTTCAGCGCGGCGACCTGGGTGCGCGGGATCGTGACCTTGATGCCGTTGAACGCGCTCTGGAAGCTGGTGATGATCTGGCCACCAGCCTGCGCGATCGCGATGGTCGGCGCGGCCTGCTCGGCGATCCGGTCGGCCTTGACCTGATCCTTCTCGCTCCGGGTCAGCCGGCGGTTCTGCACGGTCTGGACGTCGGCGACCGAGGGGCCGCTGAGCATCACGACGACCGTGACGGGCGTCTTGTCCATCGAGCGCGGGGTCACCGTGCTCTGGATCGCACCCTGGGTGGTCACGGGGGTGAACCGCCCGGCCTGCGGCGCGGCCGTGGACGGGTTGTCCTGCTGGGTCGCCTCGTCGCTCGCGCACGCGGTAAATGCCGTGCTCAGTACTACAAATCCCAGAAACTTTCGGAGGTTCATCCTCGCTCCCTTCAGGTTCGCTTCAAATTCGATGAGTACGACACAATACGCGTCGAACTAAGAAAATGAGAAGGGACATTGAGAAACATTGCGCTGACTCTGTCTCCCGTAATCCGCATGTGATTGCGAACCCGAAGACTCGGTCCGAGATCGCGCAGCGTGATCCGGGCCTAATGCGGGTCGTCGGATGCGCATGATGCGCATGAAGTGCATCGGCGGCCTCAGCATCTCCCCTGGACGCAAATCGGTCCACGGGTGGGCGCCGCCGTCAACCCGCCGCGGATCGCACAGGGGCTATCAGATAGCCAATCGACTAGAACGCGACGTGCAAGTGTTCGGTCGTCTGCTCGCCGCAGTACGTGTACGGCCGCGACAGCACGTAGAGCCTCATGTCGAGCGTGCCGTGCGGCGCGGCGCCGCCGACCGAGTCCAGCGTCAGCGTGTACGTGCCCGGCGGGACCAGCCCGGCGCCCGCCTGGTACAGGCAGCTGGTCAGTTCGAGCTGCTGCAGCGCCGTCACGCTCCAGCGGTCGGGCGAGCTCTGCGAGCTGTAGCTGCCGGCGCCGGCGTTCGCGCCGAGGTCGATCATGACCTCGAACGGCGCGCCGAGGTAGCTCGACGGGATGGTCAGCGCGAGCACGCCATCGCCCGTGGTGGCATCGGTCGTCAGCCGGGCGCAGTCGGCCGGGCCGTCCCAGCGCTCGGCGAAGTTATCGCTGAGCACCGCCTGGCACGCGGCCGGCTGCGACGCCCCGCCGCCCGGCGCGTCGGCCATCGCGTCGACCGGCGCCGCCGCGCTGCCGCGCTGGTTGTCGCCGCAGCCGGCCAGCACCAGCGCCATCGTCATCGTCATCGTCACGTCGCGCACGCTCATAGCGACCTCAGGTATTCGACCAGCGCATCCTCGTCGGCGGCGGTCAGGCTGGAGATATCTCCCATCTTGCCGCGGGTGCGCTCGAGCACGTCGCGCAGGGTCCGCGCGCTGCCGTCGTGCAGATACGGCGGGCTCGACGCGACGCCCGACAGCGACGGCGTGTCGAACGCGCACGCGGTCCGCGCGTGGCCGGCGACGTCCTGGCCGGCCAGGTCGGGCCAGCTGCCCGCCGTCACGCAGGTGCCGACGTCGTGCAGGACGACCGTGCCGGCGAGATCGAGCGCGGCGTTGCCCTGCCCCGAGTCGGTCAGCCGCGGCCCGCGGTGGCAGGTCGCGCAGCCGACGTCGCGGCGCTCGAAGATCGCCTTGCCCTTCGCGACCAGCGCCGGATCGGTCGCGGGCGGGACCGGCAGCGGGATCGCCAGGTTGACGTACGCGGTCAGCGCGTCGAGCAGGTCGGCGTGGGTCGCCGGATCGAAGCTGCCGCCCTGCTCGAGGTTGACCGTCCGCCAGTAGTCCTGGACCGCGGTGCGCTCGGCGGTGCGGAACAGAAAGCCGGTGCCGAGCATGCCGCCGGCGTTCGACGGCGTATCGCGCGGGCCGTCGACGAACTTCCAGGTCACCGCGTCGCTGCGGCCCTCCAGGTGGCAGCTGGCACACGCCATCCAGTGGTTCTGTGTCACCGGGTACTCGTCGCTGTTGGCCGAGTAGAACAGGTGCTGACCGAGCCGGAGTTGGGCCGGCATCGGGTCGGTGGTGAGCCGCGGGATGGTCGCGCCCTCGACGCGCAGCCGGCCGCCCTCGATCGCGACGACCGCGACGTCGCCGGTGTTGCGTTGATCGAGGTACGCGGTCTTGCCGTCGGGCGCCACCGCGATGCCCTCGGGCAGGTGTCCGGGCAGCGGACGCAGCAGGCTCGCCTCGAGGCCGGTCCGCGCGTCGATCACGAGGACATCCTCGCTGTTGCTGTCGACCACGAGCGCGTAGTTGCCGTCGGGGGTGAACGCCAGCGCGTGCGGCCCGGACACGACATCGCCGAACGCGCCGTCGATGCCGGGCGCGTCGGCGTCGATCGACAGGGTCTTCTGGTAGCGGCCGCCGCCGGCGTGGAGGATCGATACCGCGGGGAACGCGGTCGACTGGAAGTCGAGCGCGGGCTGCGCCGAGTCGGTGCCGAGCAGCAGGTGCACGACCCACAG
>DASWOO010001167.1:0-2047 GCA_036404335.1 Kofleriaceae bacterium | reverse complement strand
GATTCATGGAACGCGGACTCGCTCGTTTTGCCGTCGTCGCTGTCCTGACCGGGGCGGCCGTCACCGGCTGCGAGGCCAGCGACGGGAGTGACGGCGGCATCCTGGTGCTCAAGAACATCCACGCCGACACGGGCTGTGTCGCGACCTCGCTCGACACCGAGACCGCGTCGAGCCACGGCTCGCTCGATCTGGCCAACGCGCCGGGCTACCTGTTCATCGCCCAGATGCGCAGCCGGATCACCGCGCTCGACGGCCAGGAAGATCAGCGCACGATCATCACCAGCGGCGCCAAGGTCGACATCACGTTTCCGAACAGCACCATCTTCAGCGAGGACGAGCTCGCCTCGCTCAAGGACCAGGGCCTGACCCACTTCAAGGCCCTGTTCTCGGTGCCGATCCCGCCCAACGAGGGCCTGTCCGACGGACCGTTCACGCTGATCCCCAGCGCGCTGGTCGAGAAGATCGCCGAGAAGATCCCGACCACGTCGAACGTCCGGCTCGAGACCGTCGGCACGTTCACGATCGTGGGCGACATGTCGGGCACGACGGTGAACAGCCAGCCGTTCTCCTACGCGGTGACGATCGGCCGGCACCTCAACGTGTCCGTGCTCGGCCCCTGCTCGCTGCCGATGGGCACCGCCGTGCGGCCGGGCTACGCCTGCAACCCGTACCAGGACGGCGTCGTCGACTGCTGCAGCCAGGGCAGCGATACGGTCTGCCCGGCCACCGTCTCCACGATGTAGAAAAAATGTAGTACCGTCAGGGTCAGGTGAAACTTGTTCGCTGAAACGCTCAAGAAGGTCGTCGATAACATCGAAGGCGGGATCGCAGCTGTGATCATGGGCCTCGACGGGATCGCCGTCGACACCTACATCAAGCTGGCCGATCGCGTCGACGTGAACACCGTCGCGATGGAGTTCTCGTTCATCCTCACCCAGGTCCGCAAGGCGGGCGATAGCCTCGCCGTCGGCAGCCTCGAGGAGATGTCGGTCAAGGCCCAGCGCCTGCTGCTGGTCTGCCGGATGATCGCGCCGCAGTACTTCATCGCGATCGCGCTCGCCCCCGAGGGCAACTTCGGCAAGGCCCGCTACCTCGCGCGCATGGCGCAGCCGCAGCTCCTCGCCGCGCTGTGAGCCCGGCCCGCGAGCGGCCCCAAGTCCAGCGATCGATTCACATCCAGGTCCTGCACGGGCCGAACCTCAACTTGCTCGGCACCCGCGATCCCGCGGTGTACGGCAAGACCACGCTCGCCGAGATCGACGCCGAGCTCGCCCGGCGCGCCGCGGCGCGCGGCGCCGTCGTCCGCTGCGCCCAGAGCAACCTCGAGGGCGAGCTGGTCGACCTCATTCAACGCGCCCGGTCGTGGGCGCACGCCATCGTGATCAACCCCGGTGGCTACACGCATACCTCGGTCGCGATCCGCGACGCGCTCGACGCGGTGATGCTGCCCGCCGTCGAGGTCCACCTGTCGAACATTCACGCGCGCGAGCCGTTCCGGCACACCTCCCTGACCGCGGCCAAGTGCCTCGGGCAGATCTGTGGCTTCGGCGCACAAAGCTATTACCTGGGACTGGACGCGGCCATGGGGCACGTGGAAGCCTCCACCCGCGATGCCCCCCCGCGGAAAAGCCAAAGCCGTCGAGCCTGAGTCCCCTCGCGCGAGCGCGTCCCACGCGATGGTCGACATGGCGCGCGGTCTCGCCGAGATCGTGGCCGAGCACAACCTGTCGGAGCTGGTCCTCGACACCAAGGACCTGACCCTGACGGTGCGCCGCGGCGGGCCGGTCGGCCAGGCGCCGAGCCACGCGCCGCCGCCGGCCGTGCACTTCGCGCCGCCGCCGCTCCACGCCCCGGCGCCGGCCGCCGCCGCCGCGCCGGCCCCGATCATCGAGGAGAAGGGCCACGTCGTGACCTCGCCGTTCGTCGGCACGTTCTATCGCCGGCCCAACCCGGACTCGTCGAACTACGTGTCGCTCGGCGACAAGGTCGACAAGGGCCAGGTGCTGTGCATCGTCGAGGCGATGAAGCTGATGAACGAGATCGAGGC
>DASWOO010001166.1:0-6394 GCA_036404335.1 Kofleriaceae bacterium | reverse complement strand
GGAGCTGGCCCACGCGCTGCTGTCGACCGGGTTTCCGTACGACCGGGCGACCCGGCCCGACAACAACTTCGCCGAGTGGGTGCACCTCCAGCGCAGGGCCGGGGCGTGCCGGCGGCTGGGCGCGGCGGCGCTCGATCTTTGCCTGGTCGGATCCGGCGCGCTGGACGGCTACTGGGAGAAGCACCTCAAGCCGTGGGACTGCGCGGCGGGCATGCTGATCGTGGCCGAGGCGGGTGGGCGGGTGACCGACTGGGCCGGCGGCGCGTTCGATCTGCACGCGGGCGCGGTGGTGGCGACGAACGGTGCTATTCATGACGAGCTCGTCGGCGAGCTCGGACGGGTGCCGCCGCTGGCAGGATCGCCTTTATGAAGCGCCTCGTGATCGGTGTCGTTCTCTGCGCGGCCGCGACGGCGGCGGCGCAGCCCAAGGCCCGGCCGGCCGCGCAGCCCAGGCCGGCGGCGCAGCCCAGGTCCGCGCCAAACGCCGCGCCAAGCGCCGCGCCGAGCGCCGCGCCGAGCGCCGCGCCAATCGACCCGTACGCGCCCGGCGCGCCGGGCTCCGGCGTGCCCCGGCGGGTCGGCCTCGCCGACGTCACCGCCGTGCAGGGCCTGCTCGCGGTCGCGCGGCTCGACGGCTGGCTGCTGTTCGATCGCGACGGCGAGAACCCGATCGCGGTCCGGCTGGTCGCGCCCGACGGCCACCCGACGCGGCCGTGGTTCTACATGATCCCGGCGCGCGGCAACCCGGTCGCGCTGGTCCACTCGGCCGAGGTCCGTAGCTTCGATCACCTCGCCGGGCAGAAGCTCACGTACCAGGGCTATCGCGACTTCGACAAGCAGCTGCGCGCGATGCTCAAGGGCGTCAAGTCGGTCGCCGTCGAGTACTCGCCCAAGGCCGCGGTGCCCAGCGTGTCGCGGGTCGACGCCGGCATGCTCGAGGTGATCCGCGCCGCCGGGGTCCAGGTCCGATCGTCGGACACCCTGGTCCAGTTCACCAAGGCGATCTGGGGCGACGCGGGGCGCACGGCGCACTTCGTCGCGGTCCATCACCTGATCGAGCTACGCAAGGAGGCGCTGGCGTTCGTCACCCGCCAGCTGCAGAGCGGCGCCCCGGTCACCGAGTACGACGTCCAGCAGCGGCTGGTGCGCGGCCTGGCGATGCGCGGCCTGGTCGGCGCGCCGCCGGTGGTCGCCGCCGGCATCGACACCGCGGACCCGTACTACGTGCCGTCGGCCGACAAGTCCGCGCCGATCAAGCGCGGCGACCTGCTCGTGATCTCGCTCGCGGCCAAGGTCGACAAGCCCGAGGGCGTGTACGCGGCGCAGACCTGGTGCGCGATCGCCGACGCCACCGTCCCCGAGGCGATGGCCCGGGCGTTCGAGACCGTCAGCCTGGCGCGCGATCAGGCGATCCAGCTGATCGGCGACCGGGCGCGCAAGTACCGGCCGGTGACCGGCGCCGAGGTCGACGACGTGACCCGCGCGTTCATCAAGAAGTCCGGAGCGGCCGATCGCATCATGCATCGCACCGGCCACTCGATCGACAGCGACCTGCAGGGCGGCGGCGCCGACCTCGACGACTTCGAGGTCAAGGACTCGCGGATCCTGACCCCGGGCACCGGGTTCACGATCGGCCCGGGCCTGTACTTCCCGGGGCAGTTCGGCCTGCGCAGCGAGGTCTCGGTCTACCTGGCGCCGACGGGCCCCGAGGTCACGACGCCGGCGCAGGAAGCCATCGAAGCGCTGCTCAAGTGACCGGTTGTGATCGCGCGTGACGACGTCTCGGCGGTGATCCTCGCCGGCGGCAGGGCGACGCGGCTCGGCGGCGTCGACAAGCGCCAGCTGGTGATCGACGGCCGGACGATCTTCGATCGCCAGGTCGAGGCGCTCGCGCCGCGCGTGGCCGAGATCCTCGTGTCGTCGCGCCCGGGCCGCGACGTCGCCGGCTATCGCACGGTGCACGATAGCGTCGCCGATCTGGGGCCGCTGGGCGGCATCGCCGCCGGTCTCGCCGCCGCGACCACACCGTGGTTGCTGGTGATCGCGGGGGACATGCCGGGCATCGATGGCCCGCTGATCGAGCTCCTGCTCGCGCACGGCGACGCTGAAGCAGATGCAGTCGCCATCCGGATCGGCGACCGGGCGGAGCCGCTGTGCGCCGCGTACCGCGTCGCCGTGTGGGCCGCGATCGTGACCGGCCGGATCGCGACGCGGCAGCTGAGAGCCTCGGCGCTCCTGACCGACGAGCCGGTGCGCGTCCGGTGGATCGACGAGGCGGCGGTGCGGCGGCTCGATCCGGCGCTGCGCGCGCTGCGCAACGTTAACGCGCCCGGCGATTTGTGACCGCCGCGATCATCGGGGTTTTCATGCCAACGCTTTCGCTGTATAGGTGCCGGTGATGCGGATCGGAGATCTCGTCGTCGACGTTCCCGTGCTGCTCGCGCCGATGGCGGCCGTCACCGACCTGCCGTTTCGCACGGTGTGCGAGGAGTTTGGGGTCGGCTTCACCATCACCGAGTTCCTGTCGGCGCACGCCCTGGCGGCCGGCGATCCCAAGACCACCGGCAAGCTGACCGCGTCGCTCGACGGCCGGAAGTTCGGCGTGCAGATCTTCGGCCGCGAGCCGGCGGCGATGGACGCGGCGGCCAAGATGGCGGTGTCGATCGGCGCGTCGCTGGTCGACATCAACATGGGCTGCCCGGCCAAGCGCGTGGTCGCCGGCGAGTGCGGCTCGGCGCTGATGCGCGAGCCCGCGATCGCGCAGGAGCTCGTGCGCACCGTGGTCGCGGCCGTGCCGGCGCACATCCCGGTCACGGTGAAGCACCGCGCGGGCTGGAACCAGGACAACCGCAACGCTCCGGAGTTCGCCTGCGCGATGGTCGAGGCCGGCGCCAAGATGATCACGGTGCACGGTCGGACCCGCACCCAGGGGTTCTCCGGCAAGAGCGATCCTGAGATCATCCGCCAGGTCCGCGAGGCGCTGCCGGCGCACATCCCGGTCATCGGCAACGGCGACGTGATCGACGTCGAGGGCTACCTGCGGCTGCGCGAGCAGACCGGCTGCGACGCGGTGATGATCGGCCGCGGCGCGATGGGCAACCCGTGGCTGTTCGCGCGGCTCGCCGAGGTCACCGCCGGCCGGCCGGATCCGGGGCCGCCGGGCATCGCCGAGCGGCTGCAGGTGTTCCGCCGCCACGTCGAGCTGATCGAGACGCTCAAGAACGGCCCGCGCATGCTGCACGAGGTCCGCAAGTCGTGCGCGTGGTACGCGCGCGGCCTGTACGGCTGCAACAGCCTGCGGCTGCGGGTCTGGGAGACGCCGGACATCGCCGCGGCGCGCGTGCTGGTCGAGGATTACTTCGCGCAGCTGCTCGAGCGCCAGAGCCGGCTCGGCGTCGGCCCCGAGGCCGAGCGCGGTGACATGGACGGCGAGCTCGCTCCCGACGCTGCAGCCTCGGAAGTCGAGGCAGCCTAGGTGCTCCGCGGCTCGCTGAAGGCCGACGACTTCCTGGTCGCGGAGAGCCCCGCCATGCGCGCGGTGATGTCCGCGGTCGAGTCCTACGCCGACGGCGACGCGCCGGTGCTGATCTGCGGCGAGCACGGCACCGGGCGCGAGCTGGTCGCGCGCGTGCTGCACCGCCGCGGCCCGCGCGGCTCGAACCGGTTCGTCGCGGTGCGGCCGACGTTCGAGGACGCGCCGGGGCCGCCGCTCGCGGGGACGGGCAAGGATCCCGACGCCTGCGAGCGGGCGCGGCGGGCGCTGCGCTCGGCGAGCGGCGGGACCCTGCTGGTCAAGGACGTCAGCGACCTGTCGGCCAGCTCGCAGCGGACGCTGCGTAAGGCGATCCGCGACCGGCGGAGCGAGCGCGAGGGCGCCGAGGTGTTCGACGTGCAGGTCGTGGCGACCGCCGACCTCGACCTCGAGCGCGCGGTCGACGCCTCGATCGTCTCGCCCGAGCTGTACCAGCTGTTCGCGGCGCGCAAGATCGTGGTCCCGCCGCTGCGCGAGCGCGCCGACGATCTGCCGGAGCTGGCCGAGCGCTGGCTCAAGCACTACGCCGCCGAGATCGGCCGGGCGCGGCCGACGGTGTCGAGCCGGGCGATCGCGCGGCTGACCGCGTACCCGTGGCCGGGCAACGTCGCCGAGCTCAAGAGCATCGCGCGCCGGCTCGTGGTGCGGGTGACCCGCGCCAAGATCGAGGCGGGCGACGTCGACGAGGTGCTGCCGGTCGTCGCCGAGCGCGTGCCGCTCGAGGACCTGGCGTTCGAGGAGATGGTGAAGAGCAAGCTGTCCGGCCTGCTCGCGCGGATCGACGGCTACCCGGTGCACGACCTGTACGACAAGGTCCTGGCGCGGGTCGAGCGGCCGCTGTTCGACCTGGTGCTGGCGCACACCGGCGGCAACCAGCTCAAGGCGGCGGAGATCCTCGGGCTCAATCGCAACACGCTGCGCAAGAAGCTCGCGGAGCTGGGGATGGAGCAGCCGGGCGCCAAGAAGCCGGTGGCCAGGGCGGCGAAGAAGAAGCCGGCGGGCAAGAAGCCCGGCCGCGAAGACCGCGCGCTCGACGCCCCGTAGCGCTACAGCGAGTCGTCGCTGGCGTCGTCGAGCGGCGGGATCGTCGCCACCGCGTGCATCAGCGAGGGCTCGCGCGACTCGTCCATCAGCCGCGCGCCCTCCATCAAGAGGTGCGTGGTCGAGACGTTGACCCGGTCCGAGCCCTCGACCAGGCAAGCCACGAACTCGAACTCGCCCGCGCCCCAGGTCAGCAGGTAGTAGACGCACTCGGCGTCGACCGGGTCCTCGGTGTCATCGAGCCGGGCGTGCACGACCTTGCCCTCGCGCACGAGGATCTGCGCCGCCGGGCCGTCGGGCGCGCGCAGCTGGAGCAGGCCGGTCTTGCGCTCCATCTCGATCAGGATCAGCAGCGACGACAGCCCGACCTGCGCCAGGTCGCCGCGCAGGCCCGAGCCGCCGAGCGGATCGCGCGCGTCCTGGACGGCGTGCTGGGTCCGGCGCAGCGTCTTGGCGACCCGGAGATCGAGCTCCTCGAACCGGAACGGCTTGGTCACGTAGTCGTCGGCGCCGAGCCGGAAGCCGCGGATCCGGTCGTCCTCGGACGACAGCGCGGTCAGGAAGATCACCGGCAGCATCGCGAGCGGGGCGTGCGACCGCAGCTGGCGGACCAGCGACCAGCCGTCCATCTTCGGCATCATCACGTCGGTGATCAGCAGATCTGGGGTCCGGGCGAGCGCGCGCTGCAGGGCGTCTTCGCCATCGGCGGCGGTCTCGACGCTGTAGCCTCGCTTTTCGAGCACGGTCGCGACCATGCGCAAGATCCAAGCATCGTCGTCGGCAACCAGGACGTGCGGAGCCATCGCTGCGCTGCACGGTAGCCGTCTCGCCTCGTCGAGGCAACCGCTCCGCCACCCCGAGCCTTGCCGCGCACGTTGGCCCACAGGTGCACCGCCGTGCGCTATCGCTCGATCCGTGTGAGACTTCGCGGATGTGGTCCGGCGAGGGACGATGGCTGCCCGCGGTGGCAGTGGTGATCGCTTGGCGCGCGGCCGGGGCGGGGCCTGTCGCGCCCGCCGCGCCCGGGGTGCGCGTCGCGACCACGCCGCCGATCGCGCAGGTGATCGAGCCGCGGCCGGGCATGGCCGTCGCCGGCAAGCGGCCGTGGTCGCCGCTGGCGCCGATCCAGCCGTTCGGGCCGTGGCAGCGGAGGCCGTTGCCCCCGATGGCGCCGCCCGCCGGCCAGCTGCCGCCGCGCGAGACCCCGGGCAAGCAGGAGCCGGCGCCGGTGCGCACGCCGGTGACGCCGCCGCCGGCCGCCGGCGTGCTGCGGGCGCACCTGCCGACGGCCGTGGTGCTGCACGCGCTCGACGCCGGCCAGGCCGCGTTCCGCGCGTGCTGGGTGCGCTCGCATCGCCAGAACGCGGCGCCGAGCTCGGGCAAGATCCAGATCCACGTCGAGGTCGACGCCGACGGCAAGGTTAGCGCGGCGCACAGCGACACCGACGCCGCGCCGCTCGATCGCTGCCTGTGCAACGTCGCCGCGCACCTGCCGTTCCCGGCGCGCGGCCAGCCGGCGAGCGCCGAGCTGTCGCTGCTGTTTCCGGTCGGTGGCTAGGGACCGGACGCGGGACCGGCGCCGGGGTGCGCGGCGGGCGGCTCGTCGCGCGCGGTGGTGAGCGTCCAGCCCGACGGGCCGCGCACGGCGAGCCGGCCGTCGGCGAGCGCGACCACGGCGCGGCCCTGGCGATCGACGACGACGCCGACCGCGGTGGCGCCGATCAGCGGCGCGCCGGACGCTGCGATCGGCTCCCGGGCGAGCACGCCGGCGCGCAGGGTCAGCAGCTCCAGGCCGGCGCGGCTGGCGCCGATCGCGATCAG
>DASWOO010001165.1:0-7935 GCA_036404335.1 Kofleriaceae bacterium | reverse complement strand
GTGGTCATCTCGTAGGCGAGCACGCCGAGCGCGTAGACGTCGCTGCGGCCGTCGAGCGGCTTGCCCATCAGCTGCTCGGGCGACATGTACTCGAGCGTGCCGAGGGTCTGGCCGGTCGCGGTCAGCTGCGGCGACGCCGGGTCGATCGAGTCGCCGCGCATGACCTTGGCGATGCCGAAGTCGAGGATCTTGACGAACTCGGGGTTGCCCGACCGGGTCTCGAGATAGATGTTCTCGGGCTTGAGGTCGCGGTGGACGATGCCCTGCGCGTGGGCCTCGGCCAGCGAGCTGCACATCTCGGTCAGGATCTTGAACACGCGGCGCCACTCGAGCGGCGCCTCCTCGTGGAACAGCTGGTGGAGGCTCTTGCCCTCGAGCAGCTCCATCGCGATGTACAGCGTGCCGTCGGGAGTCTGGTCGAAGTCGTAGGTCGTGATCGTGTGCGCGTCGCGCAGGTTGCACAGCACCATGCCCTCGCGGCGGAACCGCGCGACGAGGTTCTCGTCCTTGGTCATCTCCGGGTGCAGGAGCTTGAGCGCGACCTTGCGGCCGGTCGCGAGCTGCAGGCCGCGATACACCGCGCCGAACCCGCCCTCGCCGATCTTCGACTCGACCTTGAACCGGTTGTTGAGCACCTGGTCGATGTAGATCTCGTCGCCGGTCTTGGCCGGGCGCACGGGCCTGGGCGCCGCCGCGCCGCGCGACGCCGGCTTGGACAGCGAGAGCTTGGCCTCGCCCGGCGGGCGGGCCTCGACGACCTTGACCCCGGCGACCGGCGACTGGACCCGGGCGATCTTGGCGCGGGCCGCGGGTGTCAGCGGCGCGGGCTGCGTGCCCTGCGCGGTCGCCGCGGTGCCGAGCGCGGGTGCTGACCCCGCGCGACCCGGGCCCTGCCGGTGGCCGCACACGCCGCAAAATCGAGCGTTGGGCTCGAGCGGCGAGTTGCATGACGGGCACGTCATTCCGCCGGATCTTCGCAGAACAACCCAGACTTGGCACGCAACATTACGGCCAAAAACGCTCAGCAGCGCAGCGCGAGCAGGACGATGACGAGCACCGCCAGCCCGGCGACCAGCGAGGGCACGAGCCAGGCGGGCCGCGCGATCTCGACGCGCGCCGGCGGCAGCGCCCCGATCGCCTTGTCATCGCCGACGAACAGCCGGACGCGCGGCCCGCCCGGCCCGAACTCGATCGCCAGCGGCACGTTTTGCACCACCGGCGTCTCGGTGACCCGGTGACCGTCGACGTACGTGCCGTTCGAGCTGCCGAGATCGACCAGCACCCAGCCGGCCTCGCTCGGGCGCAGCTCGGCGTGACGCGAGCTGGCGTCGATGTCGCGCTGCGGGTCGAACGAGACCTCGCACTCCGGGTGTCGGCCAAACCGGACGCGGAGATCTGCCGGCAACTCTTGCCGCTGGCCGCGCCGACTACCGGCGACGTGGTCGATCACGACCCGCACGGCGCGATGCTAGCACGCGGCTCTACTGGCCTCCCAGCCACCAGGCCGCGGCGCACGCCAGCGCGCCGATCAGGAGGTACAGCCACCACAGCCCGCCGCGCAGCCGCAGCCGGCGTCGCGCCGGGCCGTCGTCCGCCTCGATCGGCAGCGCGGTGGCGGGCACCCGGCGGCCGATCTGCGAACGCATGATGGCGTGCTGGCCGGTGACCGGGATCGCCTGCGGGACGGAGGGCACCGGGATGCCGATCCGCGCCGCCAGCCGGTGCGCGACGTGCGAGGTCGAGGTCAGCGCCGGGTCGCCCTCACGCTGCGGATCGAACTCGCGGAACCGCGGCAGGTCCTGAGCGTCGGCCGGCGGGCGCAGCCGATCGCCGGCCAGCGCGCAGACCACCGCGGTGATGTTGTCGGGACCACCCGCCGCGCGCGCCGCCGCGACCAGTAGGCGCACCGCCTCGGCGATGGTGTGCGGCTCGGACAGCAGCAGCTCGAGCGCCGGATCGCCGACCAGGCTGTGCAGGCCGTCGCTGCACAGCAGCACGCGATCGCCGCGCCGCAGCTCGATGATCGACAGCGACGGCTCGACGTCGTCGGCGACGCCCAGCGCCTGGAGGATCGCGCCGCCCGCGCTCGCCGCCTCGTTCTCGGTGTGGCCGGCGGCGAGCAGCGCCGACTGCAGCGACTGATCCTGCGTGACCTGGACCAGCGCGCCGGCGCGCAGCACGTAGGCGCGCGAGTCGCCGACCGTGGCCAGCACCAGGCGATCGCCGACGACGGCGCCCGCGGACAGCGTCGTGCCCATGCCGCGCAGCCCCGGCTCGCGCCGCGCCATCGCGTGCACGTCGTGGTTGGCGACGCGGACCGCGCGGCGCAGCAGCCGCGCGAACACCTCGGGGTCGCGGGTCGCCGGCGTGCGCTTCATCTCGCGCCACATCACCTGGGACGCGAGCTCGGACGCGACCTCGCCGCCCTCGACGCCGCCCATGCCGTCGCACACGACGATCAGCGGCCCGCGATCGCCGGTGCCGGTCCACGGCTCGCCGACGTCGAGCCGCTGCGCGGTGTCGAGGTCGCCGACCAGGAAGTGGTCCTCGTTGTGCTCGCGGACCTGGCCGATGTCGCTCGCGCCGACGACGATGACCTCGAGCCCGGCGGCGGTGGGCGCGCTCAAGAGCGACTCACCGGCCCAGCTCGAGCCGGAGCAGCTGGTCGCCCATCCGCACGTGGTCGCCGTGCTTGAGCGGCGTCGGGCCGGTGATCCGGATGAACGTGCCGTTCGAGCTGCCGAGGTCGATGACCTGCGCGACCTTGCCGTTCCAGGTCAGCGCGGCGTGGCGGCGCGACATGAACGCGTCGTCGCGGAACACGATCTCGCCCTCCTCGCGGCCGAGCACGACCTCCTCGGCGACCAGGTGGCGGACGTCGCGGTAGCCGCCCGACGGCACGATCTGGATCAGCCGGCCCCACGGCTCGCGCGGCGGCGAGCCGAACAGCGCGACGCCGTGGCGGACCAGCGGGTGGACCTTGATCTCCTCGGCGTCGAGGCGCTCGAACCGCAGCACCTCGCGGCCGACCAGGATGATCATGCCGTCGCTCAGCTCGACCGGCGCGTCGGCCTTGCGGAACACGCCGTTGAGCTGGTCGAGCGGCTGGATCGCGACCTGGCCGTCGGCCGCGCGGTCGAGCCGCGCGTGCTGGCGGGCGAGGAAGCGGTCGTCGTCGAACGCGATGTCGGCCCCGGCGCGGCCGACCACGAGGTACTCGCCGGTCAGCGGGAAGCGCTGGCCGTCGGAGCCGTCGCGGTTGACCAGCACCGCCGTGCCCCAGCTCGGCCCGGTCTGGAGCTGCGGGCGGGGCAGCGCGCGGTTGCCGTTGGGCGCGGCCGTCGGCGCGGGCGTCGGCACGCTCGGCGGCAGTCCGGCCGCGGTCATCGGCACGAGGTGATCGTGGGCGAGCGTGCCGGCGTGCGGGTCGATCGGCGCGTCGAGCCGCCGGTCGATCCCCTGCCCCTGCCCCTGCCCCTGCCCCGGCCCCGGCGACGGTGCCGGCTCGGGCAGCGGCTCGGGCGCCTGCAGCGCCTGCATGTGCAGGCCGCACTGCTGGCAGTAGGCGAAGCCGAGCGGCGTCTGGGTGCCGCAGCGCGGGCACGCGACCATGCTGCCCTCGGCGCGCGGGGGCGGCAGGCCGCCGAGCGCCACCGGCGGCGGCAGGTTACCGAGCGCCACCGGCGGCACGAGGCCGGTCGGCATGAAGCCGAGCTGCTGCGGCGGCAGCTGGGTCGGGCCGCCGTACATCGGGGGCGCCATCGGCGTCGGCATCGGGGGCGGCATCGGCAGTGGCATCGGGGGCGGAATCGGGGGTGCCATCGGCGGCGGCATCGCCATCGGCCCCGGCATGACCTGCGCGAGCCCGCTGCCGCAGCTGCGGCAAAACTTCATCCCCGGTGGGTTCTCGCCGCGGCACACGGGGCACACGGTGATCCCGGGCAACCCTGGCGGCGGCGGAGGAGTCTGCGCAAAAGCCTGGGGTCCCGCGAGCGCACTGCCGCAATTCAGGCAGAACGACGACCCGGCAGGGCTTTCGTGGCCACACATCGAACATCGCATCGGTCCTCTGACATTGAACCCGATCCAAGTCTTTCAACAACTCCCCGCCTCGGGAATGCGCGCCCGCCGGTTTGCAACCCCCTGGCCGTCTTGCTAAGACCGGCCCGCCTCGTGGTAGTCAACCCCGCAAATTTCGTGCGTCCGCTCGTCGTGGGGCTTGCCCTCGCGCTCGCGTCCGCTGGTTGTGTCGACACCGCGATCCGCACCGCGCCGTTCCGGGTCCGCCCCGACGCCGCGGAGGCCGGGACGCTGCAGGGCCCGTTCGACGGCCGTGTCGTCGACGCCACGACCCACTCGCCGATCGCCGGCGCGCTGGTCTACGCCGCGTGGACGTTCGAGCGGGGCACCGCCCTGGCCGAGCCCGCCGGGTTCAAGGACTTCGTCGGCTCGACCGATTCGGCCGGCAACTACAAGGTCCCCAAGCTCGGCAAGCTCCCGGACGGCGCGCGGGTCACCGAATTCACCGTGCTGGTCTACAAGCGCGGGTTCATCGCCTACCGCAGCGATCGGCGCTTTGCCGATCTCGGGCCGCGCATGGACTTCGCGCAGACCGCCAATCAGGTGCTGCTCGAGCGCTGGCGCACCGATCTCTCGCACGCCAAGCACCTGCGGTTCGTCGGCGGCGGGACCGCGGTCGCCGCGCTGACCCAGTGGGAGCTGGGCGACGCCAGCGCCGAGCTCGACGGCAAGCGCCAGAGCGGCGACGATCTGCGCGCCGGGCGCGGCGACGGCCAGTACGTGGTCGCGGCGCAGCTCCTGACCGAGGCCGACATCAAGGCGCGCACCCGCTACGACGGCGGGTTCGAGACCGGGCCCTTGTCCGACGAGCCCGACACCGTGCAGTACTCGTCGCAGCACTTCAAGGCGCTCGGCCGGCCCGAGACCTGGGACGTCGCGGTCCGCGTGTGGCGGCTCGAGGCCGACAAGGCGCAGGAGCGCTACGACGAGCTCCTGACCCAGCTGCCGGGCATCACCGAGACCGACGCGATCGCGACCCGGTCGTTCACCGCGTCGGAGAACGACATCCGCGGCGTCGGCTTCCTCGATACCAGCCGCGGCGTGGTCATGCTGATGACCTGCGGCAGCAGCCAGTGCACGACCCAGCCCGACGCCGACGCGCTGGCCAACATCATTTACAGCCGGATCAAGTCGCTGCTGCCGGCCTCGGTCGGAGGTGGCAAGTGATGCGGCATCTTCCTCAGCTGGCGGCGATCCTCGCGCTCGCCTTGCTGCCGGCGACGGCCAGGGCCTGGGAGCCGCAGACCACCCACGCCGGGCTCGCCGAGCAGGCGGCGCTGGCGTCGCGGCTGCACAAGCGGCTGGTCAGCCTCGGGTTCAGCGGCGGGCTGTACGAGCCGATGACGATCCCGCCGGCCGACGCGCCGGCGCTGATCGGCGCGCTCAAGCTGCTGTCGCCGACCCACGGCGCGGTGCCCGACGCGCGCGGCCGGCAGTCGGCGCTGGGCTGGCTCAGCGCCGGCGCGGCGCTCGCGGACGTCCCGGCGAGCCAGGGCGCGAACCACTTCTTCGACCCGCAGACCGGCAAGGGCTGGTCGGCGCCGGCGGTCGGCGCCGGCGGCAAGCTGCAGGAGCTGTTCGGCCGGGCCGGCCTGCCCGACCACGGCGTGGCCGCGCCCGACTGGGTGACCGACAAGGCCAACCCGTTCAACCTCGAGCAGTTCCTCGGCCAGTACACCAAGGCCGTGACCTCGTCGACGCCCGGCGAGCGGTCGCGGGCGATGGCCGCGGCGCTGATCGCCGCCGGCGCGATGATCCACACGCTCGGCGACCTCGGCGCGCCATCGCGGGTGCGCGGCGACTACGAGGCCCACCTCGATCCGCTCGGCGGCGGCTCCGACGATCTCGGCTCGCGGTTCGAGCGGATCGCGGCGCTGACCTACGGCCGGCTCGGCGTGCCGGGCCCGTCGCGCACGGTGACCCGCGCGCACCTGCGCGATTACTTCACTTCGCGGGACGGCACCGGCCTGGCCGACATCATGGCGCGCAGCTACTTCTCGGCCAACACCCTGCCGATGCCGACCCGGCTGTCGTCGGGCGATGGCCGGCCGGAGCTCGCCAAGCCGCTGCCGTCGCTGCCCGCCCGGCTCAACTTGATGGCCGCCAACCGCGACGACGGCACGATGCTCAAGTCGTCCGCCGGCGTGTGCCTCGCGCGCTACAAGGTCGAGCACGACCGGCTGACGTTCTCGCTCGACGACGACTGCATGCTCGAGGAGCTCGCGCACATCCTGCCCGAGGTCACGGCGTTCGAGACCGGCCTGCTCGACTTCCTGCTGCGCGGCGAGCTGACGATCACCGCCGGTGCGCAGCTCGAGGTCGGCGGCGCGGGCCTGGGCGCGGGCACGGTCGATGTCCTCGTCGAGGACGAGCACGGCGTGCGCACCAAGCTGACCAGCGTGACGGTCAGCGGCGGCGATCAGCTGGCGCAGCTGCCGCTACCCGGGAGCGGCACGCGCGTGGTCGCGGTGTTCCGCGGCGTCGACGGCAACAACGAGCCGATCGTCGCGGTCGGCGCCGCGCCGCTCACGCGCTAGTTCTCGGCGGCGTCGATCCGGCCGGCGAGCGCGAGGACCTCGAGGTCGCGCGGCCACACCGCGCGCAACAGGTCCATCAGGCCGCGCGCCGAGGCGACGTCGCCGTCGCCGAGCGACTCGGCGGCGCCGGCGAGCTGGGCCGCCTTGAGCTCGGGCGCCAGGTCGGCCGCCTTGCGCGCCGCGGTGACGCGCGTGACCTCGTCGCCGGCGCGCGCGGCGAGCCGGGCGAGCTGGGCGTAGAAGTAGCCGGCCTGCGGGTGATCGGCCGCCGCGGCGGCCTCGGCCGCGGCCCGGGCCTCGTCGGTGGCGCCGGTCAGCTCGCCGAGCTTCTCGGAGATCTTGGCGAGGTCGAGCCAGCCCCACGCGAACTGGGCATGGTTGCCGACGACCTCCTCGAGCTCGGCCCGGCCCTCGACCAGGCTGTTCTGGGCGATCAGCACGTGGGCGAGCCGCCAGCGCGGCGCCGGCGCGGCCGGATCGCGCTTGAGCATCGCGCGCAGCTGGCGCTCGGCGACGACCGGCAGGACCTCGCCCTCCTCGTCGAACACGCCGTCCTCGAACTCGCCCTCGCTGTCGTAGAGGACCGCGATCGCGTCGACCACGCCGGCGAGCCAGCGGTCGAGCCGGGTGCCCTCGCACACCAGATCGTCGAGCGACTCGTCGCTGCGCCAGACCCGGCCGCGCTCGTCGACCAGCAGGTCTTCCCCTTCGAGCGAGCCGAACTGCCAGTGCTCGCCGCGCGCCTCGGCCTCGGCCGACGGCACGATCTCGAGGCTGTCGATGAACAGCCGCGCGCCATCGCAGCGCGCATAGAAGTCGATCAACGGCTCGGGCAGCCCGCTCGGCAGCTTCGGCGCCGCCGGCTCGATGTCGTGCAGCCCGGGGGCCGCCGACTCGAGCAGCTCGAACACGCGATCGAAGTTGGTGGGGCTGTTGTCGCCCCGCTCGTCATTGCGCCGCTTCTTTGCCACGACGCGAGGCTCTAGCGGAACACGGCTTGATCGGCCGGGATGCCCCGCGCCTCGAGCTCGGCGTAGAACCGCGGCACGGTGCCGGTCGCCGTGAACGCGCCGTTCTGGAACTGGAACAGCACGTGGGTATCGAACGTGGTCTCGGTGCAGCCGACGACCTCCTCGATCGACACCACCCGCAGCGAGCCATCCGACCAGCGGGTGACGTGGACGACGATCTCGAACGCCTGCGCGACCAGCTCGCGCAGCGCCGCGTCGGCGCCGGGCGCCGACAGCCGGGCCAGGCTCGCGACCCGGCCGAGCGCCGCGCTGGCGCCCTCGCCGGTCATCGCGATCACCGCGCCGTC
>DASWOO010001164.1:0-2803 GCA_036404335.1 Kofleriaceae bacterium | reverse complement strand
CGCAGCTACAACCACAAGCACGAGGCGACGGTGCTGTTGACCTCGCACTACATGGACGACGTGGTCGCGCTGTGCCCGCGGATCATCGTGATCGATCAGGGCAAGCTGATCCACGACGGCGATCTGCGGCAGCTGATCAAGACCATGGACCCGGACAAGCGGGTGTCGTTCACCTTGCCGGCGCCCGGCACCGGCGTGCCGGCCGGCGAGCTCGACGCCGCGCTCGCGAAGATCGGCAGCACGCTGGTCCGCGATGGTCAGCGCATCACCCTGCGCGTCCCCGAGCGCGAGATCGCCGGCGCGGTCGGCCACGTGCTCGGCGCGCTCAAGGCCACCGACCTGGCGATCGAGGACCCGCCGCTCGAGGACATCCTGCGCGTGATGTTCGGCAAGCACCGCGAGCCCGAGGCGAGCTCGGAGACGCCGGGATGACCTCCGGCGTTCGCCGGACCGTGCGCGCGCTGCCGACCCTGCTGCGGATCGGCGTCGCCGAGACCGTCGCCTACCGCGGCGAGTTCCTGATCTGGATCCTGACCTCGACCCAGCCGCTGATCATGCTCGGGCTGTGGACCAGCGTCGCGCGCGAGGCGCCGTTCGGCTCGTACTCGTCGAGCAAGTTCGTCGCGTACTTCCTGGCGAGCCTGATCGTCCGCCAGCTGACCGGCAACTGGGTCGCGTGGCAGATGAGCGAGGAGGTGCGGTCGGGCGCGATGGCGATGCGGCTGATGCGCCCGATCCACCCGTTCGTCGCGTTCGCCGCCAACCACGCCGCGGCGATCCCGCTGCGATCGATGCTCGCGCTGCCGCTGGCGATCGTCCTGCTCGCCAGCTCCGGCGGCAGCGTGATCACCGGCGACCGGCTGCAGCTGCTCGCGCTGATCCCGTCGATCGGCCTGGCCTGGCTGATCACCTTCGCGCTGATGTTCGCGATCGGCGCGGTCGCGTTCTTCCTGACCCAGACCATGGCGCTGGCGAACCTGTACTTCGCGCTGTTCTCGCTGTTCTCGGGCTACCTGATGCCGCTCGAGCTCTTGCCCGGCTGGATCCGGGCGATCGCGGTGTGGCTACCGTTCCGCTACATGCTCAGCGTGCCGGTCGAGATCCTGACCGGCGCGCACGGCCGCGCCGCGCTCGCCGGCCTGCTCGCCGGCCAGGCCGCGTGGGCCGCCGGCGGCCTGGCGATCGCGCTGGGCACCTGGCACCTCGGCGTCCGGCGGTTCGAATCGGTGGGCGGATGACCCGCTACCTGCGGCTCCTGGCGATCCAGCTGCGGCTCAGCGTCGCGACCGCGATGGCGTATCGCGCCAACTTCCTTGTCGAGATCACGATGTCGGTGCTGTGGACGTCGATCACCTTGCTGCCGCTGTTTGTGCTGTTCGACCAGCGCACCGAGGTCGCGGGCTGGGACCGGCCGTCGGCGCTGATCGTGCTCGGCTACTTCTATGCGGTGCGCGCGGTGCTCGAGGGCACGATCAGCCCGTCGCTGGTGGTGATGACCGCGCAGATCCGCAGCGGCTCGTTCGACTACGTGCTGCTCAAGCCGGTCGACGCGCAGTTCCTGGTCTCGGCGTCGCAGTACGAGCCGTGGCGGGTCATCGAGCTCTTGACCGGCCTGGGCATGGTGGTCTACGCGTTCGTCGAGCGCGGCGCGCCGCCGGCGCCGGGCGACGCCGTGCTCGGCGTGGTGCTGTTCGGCGCCGGCGTGGCCGCGACCTACGCGCTGTGGATCCTGTGCGCGGCGGCGGCGTTCTGGGTCGTGCGGCTCGACAACCTGATGTACTTGCTCGGCGCGGTGTTCGACGTCGGCCGCTGGCCGGTCTCGGTGTTCCGCGGCGTGTGGCGCGTCGTGTTCACGTTTGTCATCCCGGTCGCGGTGATGACCACGTTCCCCGCCGAGGCCCTGCTCGGCCGGCTCGACGGCCTGCACGCGCTCGCCACCGTCGGCGGCGCGCTCGCCCTCGTCGTGCTCGCCCGCGTCGTGTGGACCGTCGCGATCCGCAGCTACACGTCGGCGTCTAGTTAACGTCCGCGGGCTGGGCCTCGGCCGGGAGCTGGGGAGCTACTTCTTGCGGCTGAACAGGCCGCGCTTCTCGGGCTTGACGTTCTCGCCCAGCTCGGTCGCCAGCTCGCGGAGCAGCTCTTCCTGGCGGCCGGAGAGCTTCTTGGGGATCTCGACCTTGAACTGCAGGATGTGATCGCCGCGGCCGCCCTCGTTGACCCGCGGGATGCCCTGGCCGCGCCGGATGAAGACCTCGTCGGGCTGGGTGCCGGGCTTGAGCTCGAGGGTCGTCGTGCCCTTGCACTCGTCGTCGAGCGTGTAGACCTCGACCTCGCCGCCGAGCGCGGCCTTGACGAAGCTGATCGGCACCTCGGTGATGATGTCGGCCTCGTCGCGCCGGAACCGGTCGTCGCCCTGGACGTGGAGCACGACCAGGAGGTTGCCGGGCTGGCCGCCCGGGATCGCCTCGCCCTTGCCGCCGACGCGCAGCGACATGCCGTCGTCGACGCCGGGCGGCGCGGTGACCGACAGGGTCGAGGTCTCGGCCTTGGCGCCACGGCCCCGGCAGTCCTCGCAGACGTCCTTGATGATCTTGCCCTGGCCGCGGCAGTGCGGGCAGGCGGTCTGGACCATGAAGAAGCCCTGGGCATGGACGACCTGGCCCTTGCCCTGACAGGTCTTGCAGACCTCGGGCTTGCTACCCGGCTTCGCGCCCGTGCCGGTGCAGGTCGTGCACGGCACGTTGCGGGTCACGGTCACGTCCTTGGTCGCGCCCCACACCGCCTCGGCGAACGTCAGCTCGAG
>DASWOO010001163.1:0-10032 GCA_036404335.1 Kofleriaceae bacterium | reverse complement strand
CCTTGCCGACGACCTGCTCGTAGTAGCCGCGCGCCGCGCCGCGGTCGCCCTTCTGGTACAGCGACTCGGCGAGGTAGAAGCTCGCGGCCTCCTGATCGGGGCCGGGCTGGCGCGCCAGCTCGAACAGCGCGAGCGCGGCGGCGTCGAAGTCACCGAGCGAGTAGGCGACCTGCGCGTCGGTCAGCCGGCGCGGCCCGGCGCCGGCCGGGAGCTGGTTGGGGCGCGGCAGGTTCGCGGCGAGCCGCGAGACCTCGGCCTCGTACGCCGCCAGCTTCCCGGCGGTGTCCTCGGCGCGCGCGGCACCGGCGCCGGCCAGCGAGCCAGCGGCGGCGAGCACCGCGCTCAGCATGCGTTTCGATCGCCCGGCCATCGCTCACTTCACCGGCTTGACGGGGGGCGGAGGCGTGGTCGGCGCCGTGCTGGCGGCCGGCGTCGGGCTCGCCGACGGCGTCGGGCTCGAGATCGTCGCGCTGCCCGACACGCTGGCCGGCACCGCGCTCGACGCGGCCTCGGCCGGCCGCTCGGGCTGGACCTGCGAGGCCTTGCACTCGATCGCCGCGCGCTTCTCGAGCGGCATCGTCGCGTTGCCCTTCTCGAAGCCCCTGCAGTCGACCTTGTTGACCTTGCCCTCGCCGGCGAGGAAGCCCTGGCTGCCCTTGGCGGTGAACGTGTACTTCGACAGGTACTCGAACACGCCGTAGCCGTGGCCGCGGTAGGTCGCGATCACCGCGACGTTGTGGTTGCCCGGCGCGATCGGCCCCGAGAACACGTCGAAGCTCTTGGTCTTGTACAGCGTCTCGCCGGTGTCATCGCTGCGCACGAACACCTGCGTGCCGTCGAGCGTGTAGATCAGCTTGGTCAGCCGGAACGACGCGCCCATGTCGCTGACGTGCTCGATCACGGCCTGCGCGCCCGCGCCGCCGCCGAGCACCTGCTCCTTGAGCATCTGCACCCGGGCCTTGAGCTGCCACGCGCGCTCCTTGAGCGCCTGGGTCTTCTGCTCGAGCCGGCGCATGCGGACCGCGGTCGGCATGTCCTCGGGCTTGACCGCCGCGACGTCGACCGGCGGCTCGGTGGCGGCGGCCGGCGGCGCGCCCGAGGTCGGGCCCGTCGACGTGCCGCCCGCGTTCGAGACCGGCGTGGTCGGCGCCGGCGAAGCCGCACCGGCCTTGGCCGAGCCGGAGACCGTCGCCGCGGGTGGCTTCTTCGCCGTGGGCTTGGCGGGGTCGGCCGAGACCTTGGCCGCGACGACCAGCGACGAGAGCACGACGACCGTTGAAGTAACTCGCATGCGCATTCTCCGGCCGGCCCGTGCCGGCGACGTCTCTTGCAGCTGACGGCCAGGACCTGGGCCCTGGTCGGACGCGTACCGGCTCGAAGCGGGCCGGTTTTCCTGTGGAATGACGCCGTTGTAACACCCGTCAGAGGGCATCTCAAGCAAGCGGGTCTCGGCTTTCATCTACGAACCCTGCTTTCGCTTGCGTCCTTCGGGGCTCGGGTGCAGATGCGACCACAGCTGCTCGAGCACGGCGGGCACGCCGGTCCCGGTCGCCGCCGAGATCGTGAGCAGCTCGACGCCGCGCTCGGAGAACATACGTCGATACACGTCCACATCTTCAGATGCCGTCGCGTCGATCTTGTTCAAGACGACGACCTGCGGCTTGTCGGCCAGCCCCGGTGCATATCGCCGCAGCTCGCGATTGATGATGTCGAAGTCGCCCAGGGGTGTGCGCCCGGGCCCGGTGGTGAACGTGGCATCGAGGACGTGCAGCAGCACACGGCAGCGCTCGACGTGGCGCAGGAACTGGTGGCCCAGGCCCGCGCCCTCCGAAGCGCCTTCGATCAGGCCCGGGATATCAGCGATCACGAAGTTGCGCTCGTCGCTCAGCTGCACGACGCCGAGGTTGGGCGTCAGCGTGGTGAACGGATAATCGGCGATCTTGGGCCGGGCCCGCGACGCGCGGCTGATGAACGTCGACTTGCCGACGTTGGGGAAGCCGAGCAGGCCGACGTCCGCGAGCAGCTTGAGCTCGAGCCGCACCGTGCGCTCTTGCCCCGGGGTACCCGGCTCGGCGGTGCGCGGCGCCTGGTTCCACGGCGTCTTGAAGTGGATGTTGCCCTTGCCGCCCTTGCCGCCCTTGGCGACCACGTAGCGCGCGCCCGCCTCGGACAGATCGGCGAGCACGACCTCGCTGGTCACCCGCGCCTCGGCGGCGCCTTCGGCGTCCTCGGGCTCGGGAGCGTCCTCGGGCTCGGGCTCGGGCGCCGGCTCGGGATCGGTCTCGGCCAGCTCGTCGTCGTGCTCGGCCGCGTCGTCGTGCTCGGCCTCACCGTCGTGCTCGGCCGCGTCGTCCTCGGCTGGCTCGGCGGGCCCGGCGACCTCGGGCTTGCGCTTGCTCGCGGTCCGCGGCGCGGCCGGATCGTGCTCGATGATCACCGTGCCGACCGGCACCTTGAGCACCAGATCACGCGCGGCCGCGCCGTACTGGTCCTTGTTGCGCCCGTCCTCGCCGCGATCGGCGAGGTAGTGCCGGCGATACTTGAAGTCGAGCAGCGACGACAGCTGGGTCTCGGCGACGAAGATGATGCTCCCGCCGTCGCCACCGTCACCGCCCGACGGCCCGCCGCGCGGCACGCCGTCCTCGCGGCGCATGGCAGCCGAGCCGTTGCCGCCGTCGCCGGCCTTTACGTGGATCACTGCCTCGTCGATGAACTGCATGGGGACACGTGCCGGTGACAAAAACGCCGAAAGCCCGCAGGCTCCGCTTCAGCCTAAACTGAAACGCAGGCGGGATTCAGACAGAACCGAGCACCCTGCCAGCGCAGGGATGCCCGTGCAGCGTCGCTACGCGCGACGGATCAGGCAGCGGTCGGAGCGGGCGCAGCCGGAGCCACGGGCTCCTGCCCGGCCGGATACACCGCGACGCGGGTCCGCGACCGGCCTTCGCGCTCGAACTTCACGACGCCGTCGACCTTCGAGAACAGCGTGAAGTCGCGGCCGAGGCCGACGTTGGTGCCGGGGTGAAACAGCGTGCCGACCTGGCGAACCAGGATCGAGCCCGCGGTGACGGCTTCGCCCGCGAACCGCTTCACGCCGCGCATCTTCGGCAGCGAGTCGCGGCCGTTGCGAGTAGAGCCTTGTCCTTTTTTGTGAGCCATGACGCGTTACCTATGCCTCGATGGCCGCGATCTTGACCGCGGTGTAGTCCTGGCGATGACCGTTGCGACGGACGTAGTTCTTCCGGCGACGGAACTTGAAGACGACCAGCTTCTCACCACGGCCCTGCTCGACGATCGAGCCGGTGACCTTGGCGCCCGCAACGGTGGGCTTGCCGATCGTGACGCTGCCGCCGTCACCCGACGACACCAGCAGCACATTTTCGAACACGATCTGGGCGCCCGCGTCGCCCGCGAGCTTCTCGACCACAACGGTCTTGCCCGGTTCGACTCGATATTGTTTTCCACCCGTCTGGATCACGGCGTACATGACAATCTCCGCAAAAAGGCTTTCGGAATCGCGGACTTTACTGATCGCGCGCGCTTCGTCAAGTGTCTGGTTATCGAGGGCATCCGGATTGGCTCAGCGCCCGAGGCGTTTGTGTAATAGATCCGAGGTGATCACCGGATTGGCTCGGCCGCCGGTTTCTTTCATGACCTGGCCGACGAAGAACCCGAAAAGCCCGTCTTTGCCCCCAACCGTGTAGGCCTCGGCCTGCTTGGGGTTCGCGCCGACGACCTTGTTGATGAGGTCCCATAGCACGGCGGGGTCCGAGATCTGCTGGACGCCGCGGCGTTCGACGATCGCCAGGGGGGCCTCGCCGGTCCGCCAGCTCTCCTCGAAGACTTCCTTGCCGATCTTGCCGCTGATCGTGCCGTCCTCGACCAGGACGATCAGCGCGGCCAGGGTCGCCGGCGTGACCGCCGCCTGGCTCACCGTCAGCCCGCTCGTCCGCAGCGCGGCCAGGAGCTCGCTCAGCACCCAGTTCGCGATGGTCCGGGCGCTCGTCGCCCCCGGGTGCGCGGCGACCACGGCGTCGAAGTACTCGGCGAGCGCGCGCTCGCTGACCAGGGTGCGCGCGTCGTCGGCCGAGATCCCGTACAGCTTCTGGTAGCGATCGAACCGGGCCGACGGCAGCTCGGGCAGGCCGCGCAGGATCTGGCCCATGATCGGCCCGTCGACGACCAGCGGCGGCAGGTCCGGGTCGGGGAAGTACCGGTAATCGTCGGCATCTTCCTTGCTGCGCATCGCCGCCGACTGGCCGCGCTCGGCGTCCCACAGCCGGGTCTCGCGCGTGACCTTGCCGCCGGCCTCGATCAGCCGGATCTGCCGCGCGATCTCGTGGTCGATCGCGTGCTCGACGAACCGGAACGAGTTGATGTTCTTGAGCTCGGTCCGCGTGCCGAGCCGGTCCTCACCGCGCAGCCGCACCGACACGTTGGCGTCGCAGCGCAGCTGGCCCTTGTCCATGTCGGCCTCGGAGATCTCGAGCCAGCGGACCAGGCGGTGGAGCGAGCGCATGAACTCGCCGGCCTCGGTCGACGAGGTCAGCTCGGGCGCGGTGACGACCTCGACCAGCGGCACGCCGGCGCGGTTGAGGTCGACGTGCGAGCTGGCGCCGACGTGCGTCGACTTGCCCGCGTCCTCCTCGAGGTGGATCCGCTGCAGCCGGATCCGCTTGAGCCCGCCGCCGATGATCACGTCGACGTGGCCGTTCTCGCACAACGGCTCGTCGTACTGCGAGATCTGATAGCCCTTGGGCAGGTCGGGGTAAAAGTAGTGCTTGCGGGCGAACCGCGACCGCGCGCGGATCTGCGACGAGGTCGCGACCCCGAGCTTGAGCGCCAGGCCGAGCGCGTGCTGGTTGAACATCGGCAGCGTGCCGGGCAGGCCGAGCACCAGCGGGTCGGTCAGCGAGTTGGGCGGCGCGCCGAACTCGATCGCCGAGGGCGAGAAGATCTTGGTCTGGGTCGCGAGCTGGACGTGGACCTCGAGGCCGATCACCGCTTCCCAGTCGACGAGCATCGCCGCGAGATCGCGGGGCGCGGCGTCGGTCACGCGGCACCTCCGACCAGCGGCTCGGCCGGCCGGCGCTCGGCGACGCCCATCGCGGCCTCGATGACCTGGCCGGCGCGCAGCACGGTCGCCTCGTCGAGCGGCTTGCCGAGCAGCTGCGCGCCGATCGGCAGGCCGTCGGCGGTGAACCCGCACGGCACGCTGAGCCCGGGCAACCCGGCGAGGTTGCACGCCAGGGTGAACACATCGCCGAGGTACATGTCGACCGGCGAGGCCTTGGCGCCGAACGCGAACGCCGCGGTCGGCGCGGTCGGGGTCAGGATCACGTCGCAGAACCGGAACGCGCGGTCGAAGTCGCGCTTGATCAGCGTGCGGATCTGCTGCGCCTTCTTGTAGTACGCGTCGTAGTAGCCCGAGCGCAGCGCGTAGGTCCCGAGCATGATCCGGCGCTTGACCTCGGGGCCGAACCCGGCGCCGCGGGTCCGCGCGTACATCTCGGTCAGGTCGCCGGCCTCGACCCGCTGGCCGTAGCGCACGCCGTCGAACCGCGCCAGGTTCGACGACGCCTCGGCGGGGGCGACCAGGTAGTACGCCGGCAGCGCGAGCTTGGTGTTGGGCAGCGACAGATCGACGAGCTCGGCGCCGCGCGCGACCAGCGCCTGGGCGGTCGCGGCCACCGCGGCGCGGACGTCGTCGTCCATCGCCTCGAAGTACTCCTGGGGCAGGCCGACGCGCAGGCCCGCGATGTCGCCGGTCAGCGCGCCGGTGAAGCTCGGCACCGGCTCGTCGAGCGACGTGGCGTCGCGCGGGTCGAACCCGGCGATCGCCTCGAGCACCAGCGCGGCGTCGGCGACGCTGCGGGTCAGCGGCCCGACCTGATCGAGCGACGACGCGAACGCGACCACGCCCCAGCGCGACACCCGGCCGTAGGTCGGCTTGAGCCCGACCACGCCGCAGAACGCCGCCGGCTGGCGGATCGAGCCGCCGGTGTCGGTGCCGAGCGACGCCGCGCACAGCCCCGCGGCGACCGCGGCCGACGAGCCGCCCGAGCTGCCGCCCGGGACCCGGCCGAGGTTCCACGGGTTGCGGGTCGGATGATACGCGCTGTTCTCCGTCGAGCTGCCCATCGCGAACTCGTCGCAGTTGACCTTGCCGAGCACGACCGCGCCGGCGGCGCGCAGCCGGTCGACGACGTGGGCGTCGTAGGGCGGGATCCAGCCGTCGAGGATCTTCGAGCCGGCGGTGGTCGCCAGGCCGCGGGTGACCAGCACGTCCTTGAGCGCGATCGGCACGCCGGCGAGCGGCCCGAGCGCGGCGCCGACCGCGCGCTGCTGATCGATCATCGCGGCGCTGGCCCGGGCGCCGTCGGCGTCGACCTTGAGGTACGCGCCGATCTGGCCGTCGAGCGCGGCGATCCGCGCGAGCTGATCCTCGACCAGCGCGACCGCCGACACCTCGCCGGCGGCGACCTGGCGCGCGAGCTCGGTGACCGACGCGTACGCGCTCACTGCGGGTCCTTCCCGGACGGGATGCTCGCCGGCACGACGATCAGATCGCCGGCTCGCCGGGGCGCGGCCGCGAGCGCGACGTCGGGCGGGAGCGACGGCGCCACGATGTCGGGCCGCAGCCGCAGGTCCATCGGCACGGCGTGGGTCATCGCCGGGACGTTCGCGGTGTCGACCGCGGCGATCGCCTCGAAGTGGCCGAGGATCGCGCCGAGCTCGGTCTCCATGCGCGCGAGCTCGTCCGGCTCGAGGTGCAGCCGCGCGAGCTGCGCGATGTCCTCGACCTCCTTGCGGGTCAACGCCGGCATGCGCCCCTCACCCTCCCTGCCTAGCCGTGGTCCGGCTGCGGCTGCGGCTGGAGCTCGGGCTTGCCCCCGCCGAGCCGGCCGGCGAGCTCGGCGCCGAGCCGCAGGTAGTCGTCGGCGATCCGGCCGGCCTCGCCGGCGTCGCCGCGCTCGAGGGCGGCGATCAGATCGCGGTGGTGCTTGCGCACGCTCTCGCCCGGCGCGGCGAGGTTGGCGAGCAGCGGCAGGAAGTTGCGGACGCCGTCGCGCACGGTGTTGATCAGCAGCAGCATGACCTGGTTGCCGGACAGCTGCGCGACCGCCACGTAGAACTCGAAGTCGACGTCGAACAGCTCGGCCGCGGTCGCGGCCTGATCGGCGCGGTCGGCGAGCGCGCGCAGCTTGCTGACGCCGGGCTTGTCCTGGTCGGCGCGGGCCGCGGCCAGCCGGGCGAGCTCGCGGCCGAAGATCCGGCGGAACTCGAGCAGGTCGCGGATCAGCTCGGGCTTGCCGCCGGCGAGCGGCAGCAGGTGCTGGACCAGCTCGATGCCGCCGGTCTCCATGAAGTTCTGGACCCGGGTGCCGTCGCCCTGGCGGATCCGCACCAGGCCGAGGTGCTCGAGCTTCTTCAGCGCCTCGCGCAGCGACGCGCGGTTCACCCGAAGCCGCTTCGACAGCTCGCGCTCCGGAGGCAGCTTCGCGCCCGGCGGATACTGTCCATTGAGGATGAGCGATCGCAACTGCTCGGCGATCTCCTCGGCGACGCGTTGCTTCTCCACCGGTTTGAGCATCCGCTGACAGACACGTTAACTCAGCGCGCGGTTTGTTAGAAGGCCCTGCGACGTTTGCGCGGCCTTGAGGCGGTGGCGACAGCCGTGGTACCGACACTGTGTGTCCAGCCGGTCCGCGCTGAACAGCCCCGCCGCGGCGACGCGGCTGCTGGTGGTGGACGGCGGCGGGCTCGACGGTCCGCTCGCGGATGCCCAGGCGTTTGACGTGTTCGAGATCGTGAGCCAGACCGGGGATCTGATCACCGCCAGATCGGCATACCTGTTCGAGGTCGGCGAGGATCTTTGTGTCCGGATCGAGCAGGACGGCGCGACGAGCGACGCCACGGCGCGGGTCCGCGCACATGTCGGGCCGGCGGCGGACCGGTTGACCGAGCTCGAGATCAGCGACCGGCGGCCGCGCGATCCATGATGGTCGCCGAGCTCGACGACGTGCAGTACGACCTCGAGGTCGATGGCGAGCTCGCGCGCCGGCAGCTGCATCGCCGGGTCTGGGAGCGCGGCGCGTGGGCGACGATCGCGATCGTCTACCAGGAGCGCGCGCCCGGCGCGGACTGGAAGCCGGCCAAGCTCGCGCTGATCCGGCTGCAGCGGGTGCGCGGCGCGTGGAAGCGGCACGCGGCGATCACGATGCGCGGCGCCGACGCCCGGGAGCTCGGCGAGCACCTGGCGAGCTGGGCGCTCGCCGGCGAGGGCGAGGATGACGACGACGACGGCGCCTAGCTCGACGTGGCCGGCAGGTCGCGGAGCTCGCGCTTGAGCACCTTGCCGGTCGGGTTGCGCGGCAGCTCGGGCAGGAACGTCACGATCCGTGGCCGCTTGAAGTCGGCCAGGCCCGCGCGGCAGTAGGCGATGACCTCGGCGGCGGTGACGGCCTGGTGCGGACGGAGCACGACGAACGCGCGCAGCGACTCGCCCCACTCGGGATCGGGCACGCCGACCACCGCGGCCTCGAGGATCGCCGGGTGGGTCTGCAGGTGGTCCTCGATCTCGCGCGGGTAGATGTTCACGCCGCCGGAGATCACCATGTCGTGCTTGCGCGACTCGAGGTAATAGAACCCGTCGGCGTCGCGCCGGCCGAGGTCGCCGACGGAGATGAAGCCGTCGCGCTGGGCCGACTTCGTGGCCTCGGCGTTGTTGTGGTAGCCGGAGATCAGCATCGCGTTGCGGGCGTAGAGCTCGCCGACCTCGCCGTCGGCCACGTCGCGGCCGTGATCGTCGAGCAGGCGGATCTCGTTGCCGAACACCGCGCGGCCGATCGTGCCGGGGCGGCCGACGTGATCGTGGGGGCCGGCCAGGGTGACGATGCCGGTCTCGGTCGCGCCGTAGAAGTTCCACAGGATCGGCCCGAACCGCGCCATGAACCGCCGGGCGGCCTCGGTCGACAGCGGTGCCGCCGCCGACATCACCCAGCGCAGCGAGCGGGTGTCGTGGGCCGCGAGCTGGGCGGGCTCGAGGTTGGTGATCCGGACGATCATCGTCGGGACCATCAGCGTGCAGGTCACCCGCTCGCGCTCGATGATCGCCAGCGCGGCCTCGGGCTCGAAGTGGTTCATCAGCACCACGGTGCCGCCGAGCGCGAACATCAGCGCCACGAACGCCGGCGCGGCGCTGTGGTAGAGCGGGCACACGACCAGGTGGCGGTCGTCGGCCTTGACCCCGACCGAGACCAGCATGTCGGCGACCGACTCCATGCCGGTCGTCTTCCAGCTGCGGTGCGCGCCCTTGGACTTGCCGGTCGTGCCCGAGGTGTAGACGATGACGCCGGGGTCCGGCTCGCCGGCGCCGGCGCTGGACTTGTGCCACGCGACCTCGGGCGAGGCCTCGGCGAGCGCCCGGTCCCACTCGACGAGGTCCGCGCGATCCGGCGTGGCCGCGGGCACGGCGCCGACCACGACCAGCGCGCCGCGCTGGCCGGCCTGGGTCCGGGCGTCGGTCATCGCGGCGAGATAGTCGGCGTGGACCAGGGTCGCCTGCGGCGCGGCGTTGGCCAGGATGTACGCGATCTCGCCCGCCTTGAGCCGGTAGCCGATCTGCACCGCGGTCGCGCCGAGCCGGGCCAGCGCCTGCTGGGCGATCAGGTACTCGGCGCCGTTGGGCAGCATCAGCGCGACCCGGGTCCCCGGCCCTGCCCCGCGCGCCGCCAGCGCGTTGGCCAGCCGGTTGACCGTCGCGTCCATCTCGCCCCAGGTGAACCGGCGGACCGCGCCGTCGGCGGCGTACTCGATCAGCGCCTCCTTGTCGGGGTGCGCCGCGGCGTGGAACACCGTCGCCAGGTGCGGGCCGAGCGGCAGCTTGAGCGCGTCGCGCACGAACGACGCCAGCTGCGCCGGCCGCACCGGGTGGACCGCGCCGGTCTCCTTGAGGGCCCGGACGACCAGCCGCGCGCGCGCCACCTGCTTGCGAATCGCATCTACGACGCTCACGCGTCCGACCCTACA
>DASWOO010001162.1:0-3696 GCA_036404335.1 Kofleriaceae bacterium | reverse complement strand
GATCGTGGTGCGCAGCTCGGTGACCATCATCGAGGTCAAGCCGAGCTCGCGGTACGCGCGATCGGTTACCACCTCGTCCACGCGCGTGCCGACCAGCCGGGCGACGATCGCGCGCACGCGCTCGCGCCACACCGGCTGGCCCGGCGCGGCCACAGGCGCGGCCACAGGCGCGGCCACACCGACGACCGGCGCGGCAGCGGCGACCGGCGCCGCGAACCAGTACGCGTCGCGCTGGAACGCATAGCCCGGCGCGTCGTGCGCGCGCGGCCCGGCGCCCTGCACGCTCGACCAGCGCCCGGCGCGGCCGTGGACGTAGAGCTCGGCCACGCTGTCGGCCAGCGCGACCAGCTCGTCCTCGTCGCGCCGCAGCGAGCGCACCGCGTGCGCGCCCGCATCGCCGATGTTGTCGAGCAGCGCCGACCACGCCATCGGGTGCGGGCTGATCTCGACCAGCGTCGTGTACCCGTCGGCGAGCATCGCCTGCACCGCGCGCGCGAGGTCGACCGGCTCGCGCAGGTTGCGCCGCCAGTAGTCGGCGATCAGCGCGTCGCCCGCGATCCGGCCGCCGGTCACCGTCGAGTACACCGCGAGCTCGCCGGCGCGCGGCGCCACATCCGCGAGCTCGGCCGCCAGCTGGTGCGAGATCGCCTCGACCTGCGGCGCGTGCGAGCACGCCTCGATGTTGACGTAGCGGCAGAACACGCCGCGCTGCTCGAACGGCGCGATCACCTGGGCCATCGCGGCGGCCCCGCCGCCGATCAGCACCGAGCGCGCGCTGTTGATGCCCGAGATCCCGACGTCGGCCTGACCGGCGATCGCCGCGCGGGCCTCGTCGGGCGTACACTCGACGACCGCGAGCCGGCCCTGCCCCGCCGTGGTGTGCAACAGGCGCGACCGCGCGCAGATGATGGCCAGGGCGTCGTCGAGCGAGACCGCGCCGGCCACGCACGCCGCCGCGACCTCGCCCATGCTGGCGCCGACCACGGCGTCGGGCTCGAAGCCCCACGCCCGCCACACCGCGGCGAGCGCGAGCTGGAACACGACCAGGATCGGCTGCATCCGCGCGATGTCGGCGAACCGCGACCGGTCGCGCGGCGCGCGCAGCTCGTCGAGGATCGACCAGCCTTCGCGGCGGCGGACGATCGCGTCGCACGCCTCGATCACGCCGGCGAACACCGGCTCGGCCATCAGCTGGCGGCCCATGCCGTGCCACTGCGAGCCGTGGCCGGAGAACACGAACGCGAGCTTGCCGCCCGCCGCCGCGCGGCCGCGGTGCGCACCTCGCCCCGGCGTACCGGCGCGGACCAGCTCGAGCTGCGCGATCAGCTCGTCGGCGGTGCGCCCGACGACCGCCGCGCGCTCGCGATGGTGGCCGCGCGCCTGGGCCGCCGCGCGACACAGCGCCGCCGGGTCGCCGCCGCCGCGCAGCCGCGCGATCCACGCCTCGGCCAGCTCGGTCACCGCGTCGGGGTGATGCCCGGACAGCGGCAGCACCAGCGCGCGCGGCGCCGGGGCGTCGCCGGGCGGCGGGTCCGCCGGCGCCTGGCCGACGACCACGTGCGCCACCGTGCCGGTCAGGCCGATCGAGCTCACGCCGGCGACGCGCGGGGTCTCGCCCGCGGGCCACGGCTGCGCGATGGTCGGGATCGCGAGCCCCAGCGCGGCGAGCTCGACGCCCGCCGGCGGCCGCTCGAAGTGCAGGCTGGCCGGGATCGCCGCGTGATGCAGCGCGAGCGCGACCTTGACCAGCCCGAGCAGCCCGGCCGCCGCCTCGGTGTGGCCGAAATTGGTCTTGGCCGAGCCGACCCAGCACGCCGCGCCGCGCCCGGCCGCCGTACCGATCGCCTCGCCCAGCGCGCCCAGCTCCACCGGATCGCCCGCGGGCGTGCCGGTGCCGTGCGCCTCTATATAGGAGACCGCGGCCGGATCGACCCCCGCGCGGCCGAGCGCCTCGCGCACCACGGCCACGTGCGCCCCGCCGCTCGGCGCGGTGAAGCTGTCGCCGGCGCGGCCGCCGTGGCGGACTGCCTCGCCGCGGATCACCGCGTAGATCCGGTCGCCATCGCGGACCGCGCGCGCGCGCGGCTTGAGCACCACCGCGATCACCGCCTCGCCGCGCGCGAAGCCGTCGGCCCGGGCGTCGCCGAACTTGCAGCGGCCGTCGGGCGCGAGCAGGCCCGCCTGCGCGAACGCCTGCGTGGCGTCGTCGAGCAGCGACAGGCTCACCGCCCCCGCGATCGCCAGCTCGCACTGCCCGGCGCGCAGCGCGCGGCAAGCCAGCTCGACGGCGACCAGGCCCGACGACCGGTCACTGTCGACCGCCAGGCTCGGGCCCACGAAGTTGCAGGCGAACGATAGCCGACCCGCCGCGGCGCTGCGCGCGGTGCCGAGCTGGCCGCTGAGGTCGACGGCCCCTTCGCGCGCGCGCATCACGCGGTAGTCGTCGCCCTGGAGCGCCACGAACACGCCCGCTGGCGTCGGCCGCGCCGGATCGATCACCACGCCGGCGTCCTCGCACGCCCGCCACGCCACCTCGAGCCACAGCCGCTGCTGCGGATCCATCACGCGCGCGTCGCCCGCCGTGATCGCGAACGGCACCGGGTCGAACCGATCGATCTGCGCGAGCTCGCCGGGCCGGCACGGCTGATCGCGCGATGCAAACCGCGAGGCGCTCACCGCACCTGCGACAGTGCGCGTGTCCATGCCTGTCGCAAGCACGCGCCACAGCGATGCAGCGTCGGTCACGTCCGCTGGCAATCGACAGCCAATCCCGACAATCGCAATCTCGCGATCGGCCGCTGTCTCACCTTCTGTGTACACAGGCATGTTCAGGATCTCGACGACAACGCAGGCGCCATAACAGATCTACACAATGGCATTCAGCCGCTGCCACCCACAGCCAGGTCCGGTAAAAGACTGGCAACCAACACACACGTTCGCCACGCACCTTCCCCGTCGCGCACTCGCAGCACATCTACTGTCACGACAACTCCGCCTCCCACGTAACAGACGACGAGTCATACGACCCGTCAGCGAGCCCCTCTCGCGCTATACAGTAAGTATAGAGAACGGCGCCGGCAGTCAATGCGACCCAGCGTTAGAGCGATCTGGGACGCGACCGATCGCACATCGAGCGCCAGAAGGTTCGAACTCACGCGCTGGGATTAGCATTCAACGACATATCGCCAGTGGCGGTCTGACAGCTTTTGCCACTTCACAGCACGATGAACATTCACGCCTCTCGACCGCCGCCCGCAGCACTTTAATTATCACCGTAATACTTCGGTCCGAATACTTATCCTGAATCTGCACTCTCCCGAACGGTTCACCTGGAGAATCCTGGCGCGGCGGTGTCGGGGTCGAAGCGTTCGGAGGGGAGCCGCGGGCCGGCGACCCGCGCGGCGATCAGCGACGCCCCGTGCAACCGTCCACACGGCTGGACGATACTGGCGGCATGGCGAACACCAAGCGGACAGCGAAGCGGGGCCCGAAGCGGGGCCCGAAGCGGGGCACGAAGCGGGGGCGCAGGCGGCCGGCGGCGAGCGAGGTGACGGGGGCGTCGCGGCTGGCAAAGGCGCTGCAGGCGCTGGCCGAGGGGCTGCCGAACCCGGCGGACGAGTCGACCTACTACTTCAAGGGGTTCCACGCGCCGCTGGCGCGCGCGATCGAGCTGACGCCGAGCAGCGTCAAGCAGGC